>JANMVK010000724.1:0-3642 GCA_031392725.1 Pseudobdellovibrionaceae bacterium | reverse complement strand
CAATAAACCGGAGGCGTTCCGGGAGGGCCTGACAAATTTCCTTGAGTTGTGTGTTAATTTGAGACGGTTTAAAAGGTTTGCCAGCAGGTCATGGGGTCGGCGGTGCGGTCGGTGCCACCATTGACCGTGTAGGTCATATTTGGATCGAAGGGAGCGACACCATTCGGTTCATAGTACTCAAACCAAAAGTCATCGGGCCCCGGGAAAAACGGCGTGATAAAAAATCCGAGGCCCGGCAGATTGCCTTGGACGAGTGGATCGAGATTATAAATATTGTCGGTGATCGGCGCGCCGCTTGTGGCGTTGAGATCGATCAAGCGCATGAGGCCTTTGCGCCAAGTCTGATCGTAAAACGGCGTGGTGATAAAAGCTTCCGTTCCTTTGAACATCGCCAGCTCGACCCGGCGCTTAACGTTGACTGAGGGCGCAGCGTTGTCCCATCCGGCGCAGTAGAAATCGACAAATTGTTCTGGTGAGGCTTCGCCACTATTGATGAACCCGCCTTTTTGGAACATTTGCGTGTCGAGCACGAAAATTTCACCCTTGCTCTGCACGGTCGTGAGATTGGGATTGGCAATGGATTGCGGAGTCAGCAGGGGCGCGCAGTCTTTCACGGTGTAGGCCATTTGGCCGTTGGTGACTTCCACTTTATCCTTCACCTTAAATTTGTTGCCCGCAACTGCACCGCAAGTTGCATTGGTGTCGAGCGTGGCGTAAGTGCCGTCGACCTTGCCGGTGTAGCCTTCGCCGTTGCCGCCGAATTGCGTGCCGGTCGACGCCCCATTTTTTTCATGGGAAGTCGTGGAGCTGGTGCAGTTTTGAAAGGGCAGCAGGACGGCGAGCAGAAGAATGCCCCCGGCGACCCAAAATTTTTGCCTTACCAATCGAACCTCTATAATATTAAGCATCGGGATGGGCCGATTTAAATATAAGAAAGGTTCAATTGTCTCAAAATAGGACGGACTGGGAGTCGCTCATTCATGAATTGGAGCTGCAAATACGCTCCGGGCAGTTCGACCAGGTTCGCGCGCAATTGACCGGACCTTCGATTTTGAACTGTCCGCGCTCGCACGCCGCGCGGTTAAGTAACCTCGCCCGCCGGGCGCAACGGCCCACCATCAGTTTAAAATTACTGCAACCCTATGTGCGGCCCACGGTTAAGGGCCACCGCGAGGCCTCGCCGGAAGAGCGTTTGGAATATGCCTACGCTTTGCAGCGGCTCGGCGCAAAAAATGAAGCCGTGACGATGTTGCGCGGGCTTAGCGCTTTTAATAAAGCCCATTTGGCCTTAGCGTTTCATCACATTTCGGAGTGGGATTATCAGTTGGCGCTGGAAAGCCTCGATCAGTTTCTCGGGGGCAAGGATCTGTCGCCATACGAAGAGGTGGTGGCGCAAGTGAACCGTTTGGCGTGCATGGTGGCGCTGGCCGACCACGCCGCAGAAAAACAGTTCGTGGCGGTTGAAAAAAAAATCACCGGCGGCAAGTCGTCGCTGCTCCACGCCAATGTTTTGGAAATCATGGCGCAGTACTGGACCGGCCAGGGCAATTTCGCGCAGAGCCGCCGCATGCTGGAGCAGGCGCAGGAATTGATGCGCGACCAAGAGGATGTGCACCGTTTGTTTATTGAGAAATGGACGGTGATTGCCCAGGCCCTGGAGAGCCGGCAGCCGGAGCCGCTGCTTGGTCTGCGCGCGCGCGCCATGAAACTTTCTCATTGGGAAACTTTGCGCGACTTGGATTTTTATCAGAGTCTGATTGATCCCGGATGCCGCTGGTCGGAATGGGTGTACTTCGGCACACCCTTTCGGCATTTTCGCGGACGGTTGGAGAAACTTAAAAATTTTCCCGAAGAGACTTGGATCTCGCGCAATGGAAAGCCCCAATCCAAGTGGGACCCCTGGTTTCCAAAAACCGGCCATGGGGAACTGGTTCACCGGTTTTTGGCTTTCCTGACCCGCGATTTTTACCGGCCCGCGCGCATCGCGGAAATCTTCTCAAGCCTATTTCCCGATCAGTTCTATGATATCGAAGTGTCACCCAACCGCATTCATCAAGTGGCCAAACGCGCGCGCGGATTTCTCAAAGGCGAGGGCATTCCCGCGCGGCTGCTTGAGAGCGATGGCGCCTACAGTTTACGCTGGCCGGATGATATGGCGATGCACGTGCGAAAAGCGCAAGTCCGCTTCACCAAAGCGGAGTTTTTGTTTGACCGCTTTCGACAAATTGAACCCCTGACCCTGACATCCAAAGAGTGGGCCGAAAAATTGGGTTTCACCGCTGAAAAAACCAAACGCATATTGAAGGAAGGCGCGGAGGCCGGACTGATCGAGGTTTTGCTAAAAGGGCAGTACTCGAAATTTGTGCTAAAAGCCACTTAGCCAAAGGCTTCAAAGGCGTAGGCGTAGCTTTCGATGAGTGCATCGATCTCAGTGGGCTTGCCGCATTTAGGGCATTTATGACTTTGCAAATCCGCGAGATCGGCCCGGCGGGTAAAGTCTTGGCCGTTCACCATAAACCGGTCGTAGTTGGCATTGCACGACTCACAAAAATACGGAACGTACACCGACTGCAACTTTGAACCCTGGGGTAAGAAGTCGCGGATGGTGGTCAGGGTGCGGATAAACACCGGCCGCACCCGGCTCAAGACAATATTGACCGAACCCTTGGCCAACCGGGCGGTCCATAGCAGCCACAAACGCGCGCCCGACGAGTTGAGATAGCGCACGCCATCGAGATCCATTTCCACCGCCGTCACGCCGTTGAGATCCGGTTCGGGTAGGAGGGAGCCATCAATGATTTCCCCATCGAGCTTTGCCTTCAACGTGCCACCGGTTCGTTGCTGGGTGACTTTTAGGATCGACATTTTGGCTCCATCACGACGTCTTTTTCGTGTAGTGAATACTTTTGGACATCTCGTGCCGCGCGCGCATGCTGGTGCCCAATGCGAAAACACAAGCCACGACGGTTTTTTCACCGTGCTTTACGCCCAGGAAAATACTCATACAGCTCTCAAAAATCATATAACAACCGATTCCCGCTCCGCCAGTGCCCCAATTCATGGCGTTGCGGGCCCCATCTTCGTAGCACTTAAACAATCGTGACAAGAACACGGAGACATCCAACGATCCGAACGCATCCTCGCACACCAGCACCAGCCGCCCTTCGTCTTTAGCCAGCGCCAGTCGTCCGGCTTTGCCGGGGGGCAATTGCACCTTCACGGTGCGGTCGATCTTGGGCGATTGGCCGGTCATCGGCGCATTGTACATGGCGTTCATAAACAACTCGTCGGCCACTAATCTCAGATCATACATGAGGGACTGGGGCCAAGCTAACGCGGTGACCGCGCCCTCGACCGCCGCCAGCGTGCGATCCTTATCGCCGGTCTTGGAAAACGCGATTTCACAAAGAGTCAGGCTCTTCTCCTGACTTGCGGAAATATTGTCCGGAGTCAGAATCGTGGAAAACGGCATGTTCAAAAACGAATCCGGATGGTCCATCATCTCCAACGCGGAGCTGAGTTCAGAGGGAAAATAGGGATTGGTGTCTTGAATAATCTGCGTGGCATCCAATTCCACGGCGCAGCGGACCACTTCATGGGCGGTGACTTGATGGCAGACAAGCACCTTGGAGCTTACCGATT
>JANMVK010000687.1:0-2770 GCA_031392725.1 Pseudobdellovibrionaceae bacterium | reverse complement strand
TTTTTAATCAAAGAAAAGACCAATTGCGAAGCGCTGTTCATTGTTAAAGAAGGCCAGCTCGAAGTTTATCGCACGGCCGCCAGCGGCGAAAAAGTAACTCTGGGAATGATTTCCTCCGGTGAATATGTCGGCGAGACCACGCTGTTCAAAGGCGGGCTGAATACGTCCAATGTGGTGGCGTTGACTCCGGTGACCTGCGTGCGGCTGACTAAAGCCGCCATCGACAATCAGCTTAAGACGGTGCCCAGCTGGCTGATCGCCTTAACCCGCGGCCTGATCGAACGCTTGCACAATGCCAATGATATTATGCGGAGAAACGGGATCGTCGACACAACCCTGAGCGGAAAAGTGAAAGCCGTCGGCGACAAATTTAAAAAGAACGAAGGCGATATTATTGTGCCGCCGCTCTCGTCGAAAAAGAAAACGGCGTCTTAAGATCCACTTCGATCAGCGGACGCGAAGATAAATCAACCACATGTTGTGCGAATTCCACTCCCGGGATGTACACGCCCTTAAGTCCAGCGGTGAACACGGTCACCATTCCGGCATCGCTGACATCAATTCCATGATCATGCAAACGCAGCAGCGCCGCTAGCGCGGCGACTTTGGCCAAATCGATAAGCGATTTCGCCTCGCGCGCGTCAGGCATGGCCGCGAGTTCTGCGGAGGTTAAGGTCCGGGAGCCGTCGCGGGTGACGAAATTATAAAAAATCGTGTCGAACGCCCAGATGTTGCCATGATGCTGACCGATAATTCCGGCCAACAAGCGGCCAGAAGGATCGCGCACTTCCACGCTGACATTATGGCCCTTGGCGTACCCGTCCATTGCCATCTGATATTCAGGAACTTTGGTATAGCGGGAACCGTCCGGCACAGCTTTTAAGCCGCCGCCCTCCAGCTTTTCCAGCCGCACTTGATCGCGGGCTTTGTCCAATGACTCTTTAAAATTTTGGTTGAATGAAATGGTGTAGCCTTTGTTCTCAAGACCGCGCGCTGTCTTGATGACATTTTTAATGGTGTTGGAACCAGACTCAAAAACATTTTTGTAAGTCAGCACTCCACGCATTTGCGGAAAGGTCCAGCCCCCTTGGGAAAAGCGCGGGCCGCGATCGTCTTTAGTAAAGTACTCAATCGTTTTCGGATGAATCAGTTTGCGTGCGATCTCCAACGGGACTTTGCGCAACACTTGCGAGCCGTCGACCATGTCGAAATAAATCAGGTCGGACGTCTCAAAAATTTTAACAAAGCGGGATTGAATCTCCGCCGGATCGGAATCGTCTTTGAGGTCCGACACATCCACATTGCTGATCAAATATAGAATTTTAGACAGGCCGTTAAACTGAGTGTCGTGGTGAGCCGCTTCTATCGCGGACTTGCGGACGGCCATGGAATGGCCCCAGTACATTACCCCTTGGGCGGAAGCGCGGACCATGTTGTCGGCGGTCGGTTCGGGAAAGCTGCCTAAGAATCCGCGAGCCCCGAGGCCTTTGGACAAATCAAATTTGAAGTCCGCTCCGTTGGTGCTGACCAGAGTGTGGCCGAGCATGCGTTCGCACAATTCGAGATTTAAGGCTTCCGCGGCCTCGTCTTTAGCCCAGGTGGTGGCCGTGAAAAAAATCAAACTGGTAACGGTCACAAGGCGAAATATGCGATTCATTGAAGACCCTCCGTTAAAACCCTTTAAATGCTGGATTAAAGTCCTATATAACAATGTGCGGCAAATGCCTAGCGATCTTAAGGAATTAGCCAAAAAATGCCGATATATCCAGCGTATGGGTGAAAAAATTCGCCGGTTTGTACCCCGAGCCCCTCGCTATATTCTGCGGCCGCAAGATCGCAACCTTATGCGTTTTGGCCTCAGCAGTCTACGTGGGCCGGCGCACATCGAGCACACAATTTTAATTAACCTGTCGGAAACGGGAGCCGCGTTTATCACCGACGACACCGCGGACATCAACATTGGCGACAACATCAAAGTTGAAATTCCCATTCCCAGTGGAGATCAGATCGCGTGGTTTGCGCGCGTGGTGCGGGTTGAGGAACATGAGGAGCGCTCGTGGTTTTACACGCGCGGCGCGGCCGTGCGCAAAAATCAAATTATTATCGGCCTGCGGTTTGATGCTTTACCGGAGCCCCACACCCGCGCCATCCGCAAGGGCATTGAGGCGAGTTTTTTAAAAGCCCTGCACGATCAACAAGTGCGCCGTTTGCTTTATTACAAAGCTTATTTCGTCCAAAAAGTAATTCCGCTGACGTTTTATTTTCTGCTCACCTGCGCCGCTATCGGATTGATTTACTATCTCGCACTACCGGGAGAGAATTATGATCCCAAGCGTGGAGCTCCGTGGGGCGAGAGGTTTAAGTAGTTTTAGCCATCCCAAGAAAATCCTCGAGCGAAATGTATCGCTTTTCCACACAGTCCAGACAAACTGCTTGATGTCTGGACAATCTTGACTTGCACATGTCGTGGTCTGCGCCCTGGAGATCCTGCAAAATACCTATGGTGGTCAGAGAGCATTGACTTCCTGCCGACTCATTGACTAGCTTCCCCTAGCCGAGGTTCTCGGCGGAACAAGGGGAGTATGAAATGAAAAAACTGTGTTTGGCTTTATTTTTTATCAGCCAGTCTTCGTTTGCCATGTGTGGTTCAGAAGCTATGGAAGCTGCGGAGAATTTTGCCTCGCATGTTCGTCACGGCCAAGTGGGTCAACTTGAGATCGTCAAACAGTCCAGTGATGATCTCATCTTCACATATTTTGTTGAGAACACA
>JANMVK010000684.1:0-1359 GCA_031392725.1 Pseudobdellovibrionaceae bacterium | reverse complement strand
ATCCTTCACCGACCTTTTCGATTTTAGTGCCTCCGCGGCTCACGCACTGGCTCTCACTGGTGGCCTTCATCGGATTCATCGTGACCTTCTGCAATTTAGAATTCACGAAGCGGACGTTGACCGTGTCGCCGGGAATAACCGGTGACCAGAAATCGTCGACCAGGTTTTTCTCCACGCGTGCGATCAAACGAAAATCTCTGTCGTAAATGTAGATGCTGTCATAGGGCTCTTCGATTTGGATAAAATCAAAGTGCACTTTAATCGACTTCGCGCCATCGACTTTGATCTCGTGGCGAATGTCCACCAGCTCAGTTTGGAAGCGGCGTTGATCGATCACGTGGGCCTTGGTCTGCCACACTTGAGTCATCTTCGGTCCGGCCAACTGCGCGGTCACCGCCTTAAAGGCGTTGATGCGGCCGTTGGATTTCGCTTTGCCGATCAATTGTTCTTTCACATCGGCGGTCTCATTGATCAAATGGATCACTTCCGCGGCATTGCCAATCAAAGACTGATTGGCCGCCATCATCAGAGCCGCAACACCCGCCACGTAAGGAGTAGCCATGCTGGTGCCCGACATGATCGCGTAAGGTGCGCGCCCCTCAGCCGTCAGCTTCACCGGATACGTGCTGACAATCGCCACACCGGGAGCAAACACGTCGACCGATTCGCTCGCGTAGTTGGAGAAATCAGCCGGAGTGTCGAGATTGTCGGACGCGCCAACGGAGAGCACATTTGCATACTTCCTTCCACGGAACTCCATATTGCTCATGTTCGAAGGATAATGAGGCTTGATGTCGTTGTTGGTGCCCGCATTGCCGGCCGCCGCGACGAACAGAATTCCTTTGTCCTCGATTTTGCGCATTTCCGATTTGAACAGCTCCGACTCGTCGTCGGTGCCGCCCCACGAGTTGGACATAATGTGCGCGCCGTTTTCACGGGCGTAGCGAACCGCGCGGAACGCGTCCACCGAAGTGCCGCCGTTGTCGCCGAGAAAGCGGATGCACATCAGTTTCACTTTATGGTTTAAGCCCGCGATACCCTGGCCGTCGTTGGTTGAGGCGCCGATGCTGCCGGCACAATGAGTGCCGTGGCCGCCTTCATCCATGGGATCGGGATCGCCGGGAGCACCCGGGCGCGCCGCGGTTTTGTCGGTGGATACGAAATCGTAACCGTAAACATCGTCGACATAACCGTTGCCGTCGTCATCCTTGCCGCCGATTCCGCCGTTGGCTTCCGACTCTTTTTCATTGACCCAAATGTTGGCCTTCAAATCCGGGTGAGTGTAATCGCAACCGGTGTCGATCACCGCCACGATAATTTTATCGGAGCCTTTGGTGACCTTATCCCACACTTTGAGAA
>JANMVK010000665.1:0-3293 GCA_031392725.1 Pseudobdellovibrionaceae bacterium | reverse complement strand
CTTTTAATCTCGGGATGGCTGACCGGATAAAGTGCGAGGTAGTTGGGCTCGGACGGCAGATGCCCTTCCTCTACCCACAGGCGGATGCCTTCCTTCATGGTGTCGGGATGATGGCCGCGAGCCGTGATCAGCGCCACCGGGCGGGCATTGAACACCGCGTGGTAAAAGCAGTTCCAGGACGGCCCCTTCCAGTGCAGATCGGGCATGCCGAGCGCGGCCGCTAGGTCTTCAATGAACATTTGCTTGCGGCCGAGCAGGCGTTCAAGCCACGACATGTCGCGGTCACGGAAGCAGCGGAACGACCCATCCGGCGACTCCCCATTCATGACGTAATCCGCGTAAACTCCGCTCTTGCCGATAAACTGGCTTTGGGTGGCGAACTCGCGGCTGCTGATCTGGACTTGGTTGTTGGATTCGCGATGGAACAGAAACATGGGCGTAGTTAGGAAGGCGACGTTGTCGTCGAAGTCGAAGAAGTAAAAGCTGCGGCCGCCCTTTTGGAAGTTCCGATCGGGCTCCTGGTGCCGATTCAGCGGCAGCTCTAACTGTGTAGATGTCGATTTAGGCTTCGCCATAACCCACCCTAGACTTGTAGCTAAGATTTATGGGGCTGCATGTCAAGGTGCTGCTTGTTTAGGCGCCTTTTTTGTAATGGTTTTGCCGACCGCGGGCTTAACCGCGGCGACGACCACCGCCGCTGCTTCAGACTTCACCGCAGCCGGTGACTTCGTCTTCGCCGTTTTCGCCTTAGCTGTGGCCTTTGGCGCCGCGCGGCCGGGGGCCCGCTTGGGCTTTTTGGCTGTGGCCAGTTTGTCGCGGATCAGCGGCAACACGGCCTCCAGGGTCAAATCCTCGATCTTCATTTCGTCGTTCAAGGAAATGTTTTTGCCGCCCACTTTAATGTACGGCCCGTATTTACCGGTGTGCACTTGAACGGCTTCATTGGTGTCGGGAAAAATTCCCAACTCCTTAAGCGGTGCGGACCGCCCACGCATCCGCTTGGGTTGCGCGAACAATTCCAAAGCACGTTTCAAATCGACCACGAAAATATTTTCAGTGCGGGGAATGGAGCGGTAATCGCCCTCATGAACCACGTAGGGACCAAAGCGGCCAAGGCCTTTTTTGATGTCCTTGCCGGAGTCCGGATGCGGGCCCAATGTTTTGGGCAGCTCGAGCAGATTCAAAGCCTCAGGCAGAGTCAAATTTTCCGGCACCAAGGTGGTAGGAATGGCCATGCGTTTGAGCTGATCGGAATCATTGTCGCCCAATTGCACGTAGGGTCCGTAGCGGCCTGACAAAACGTAAACCGGCAAACCGGTTTTAGGCTCTTTACCGAGAGCATCGGTGCCGTTGATTTTCTGGTCGATCAATTTATTAGCGACTTCAGCGGTCATATCTCCGGGAACTTGAGTCTCGGGCAACGACGCGCAAATTTCTTTGCCGTCTTTTTCCTCGCGGCACACATAGGCGCCGTATTTTCCGATGCGAAAGCTAAGCGCTCCCAAGCCCTCGAGCTCAATCGAGCGCGATTCGTCGGCATTGATGGCCTTTTCCTGACGCGCGATTTGCTCTTTCAATCCTTGGGGACCGAAATAAATCGAAGTCAGGTATTTCACCAATTCCATTTCACCTTGGGCGATATCATCGAGCTTGCGCTCCATCTCGCTGGTAAAACCCAAATCCACATAGTCAGGCAGATTTGCTTTTAACAATTTGGAAACCACAAGAGCGGTAAAGGTGGGAACCAGAGCGTTGCCGACCTTGCGCACATATCCACGATCTTGAATGGTGCCGATAATAGTAGCGTAAGTAGAGGGACGGCCGATGCCTTCCTTCTCCATGGTTTGCACCAAACTTGCCTCTGTAAAACGCGCCGGCGGTTTGGTTTCGTGCTCATTGCTGCCGACTTTAGTGCATTTTACTTTATCACCCACCTTGAACTTGGGCAGCGGCATGTCCTTTTCGTCTTTTTGTTCGGTCTCATCCACTTCTTCGACGTAAACTTTTAAGAATCCGGGAAATTCCACGGTCATGCCGGAGGATGAGAATACGGCGTCGCCCACTTTGAACTTCACGCTCACTTGTTTTTGTTCGGCGTTATTCATCTGGCTCGCCACTGTCCGCTTCCAAATTAATTCGTAAACTTTAAGCAGGCCGCCGCTCAATTCGGTTTCCTCGGGGCTTTGGAACGTAACTCCCGCGGGACGAATAGCTTCGTGGGCCTCTTGCGCGCCTTTTGATTTTTTACCGGAATATTCGCGCGGCTCATCGGGCAAATAGGGTTTGCCATACAGCTTTTGAATGGTCTCACGCGAGGCTTGAATGGCCTGAGTCGACAGAGTTGGAGAATCCGTACGCATATAGGTGATAAATCCACGCTCGTACAACTTCTGCGCCATCTCCATAGTTTCGCGGGAGCTAAAGCCTAATTTTCTGTTGGACTCCTGCTGCAGAGTCGAAGTGATAAACGGCGGCGCGGGTTTGCGTGAAATGGGCTTTTCTTCCACCTCACTCACGACCCAGTCTTTGCCCTTTAAAGTTTCAATCCATTTGGTGGCGTCAGCCTCTTGCAGCCACACGGTGCTGGCTTTTTTATCGGCAAGCAATTGGCCGTTGACGCTGTCAAAATCCTTACCGGTGGCCACGCGCTTGTCTTTTAAAATAAATGAGCGGCTTTCAAATGCCACGCCGTCTTTTTCGTTGTCAGCGGTCATGCTCCAATATTTGGCGCGTTTAAAGCGCAGGCGCTCATGCTCCCGTTCGCTGATCAAACACACGGCCACGGATTGCACCCGCCCGGCACTCAAACCATAAGTTACTTTTTTCCATAACAAAGGCGAAATCGAATAACCGACCAAGCGGTCCAAAATCCGGCGCGCCTCTTGAGCGCGGACCAAGTGTTCATCCACTTTGCGGAATTTAGTTAAGGCATCTTGAATGGCGTCTTTGGTGATCTCATGGAACACCATGCGCTTAACGGGCACACGCGGCTTCAGCACTTCAATTAAGTGCCAGCTGATGCTCTCACCCTCTCTATCTTCGTCCGTCGCGAGAATCAGTTCCTCGGCCTCGGCCAATTTCTCTTTGAGAGTTTTTACGATTCGGGTCTTCGTCTTGGGCACACAATATATAGGAGTGAATTCATCATCGACGTTCACGCCGAGATTGGCCCACTTCTCCTTCTTATATTTCTCCGGCACGTCTTTCGCCGATTGCGGCAAATCGCGCACGTGACCCATGCAGGATTCGACGGTGTATTCTTTCCCGAGGAATTTGCGTATGGTCTTGGCTTT
>JANMVK010000658.1:0-1588 GCA_031392725.1 Pseudobdellovibrionaceae bacterium | reverse complement strand
TGCCTGAGGGGATTTATACGCTGGTGGCGCTGCCGCTGCCTTATGAAAACGGCGATGCCTCACCGGTGCGCGCGATTCTTTTGCCTTATGTCGATTTGCCCGAATTCGAATAGTGAAACCCCAATTCCTTTTCCACTTCCAGTGGAAGTTTCGGCAACTTGCTGCGCGGAACGAAGAACGTGGTGAGCTGGAATAAATCGTTAAACACTTTGTGCTTGTCGGCGGAGTCTTTCAAATACTGATAACCACTCGACCCGCCGGTTCCCACTTTGGAGCCGAGCATGCGTTTAGCCATTAAAGCGTGACGGTAGCGCCAGGTGGTGAACCCTTCGTCCATGTCTTGTAATGCGGTGATCAGACGGAACGGCAACTGAAGCGCGGGTTGATCGCGATAAAGCTGAATCAGCAAGGCCGCGTGAATGGATTGATAAGACATGCGCCATTCACCGGTTTTGCGGGTTTCGTTGTAGGATTTTTCATCAAACAAAGACCGGAAGCTGGCGAGGGACATATCCAGCATCGCTTTGTTGCGGGCTTTATCTTCTTCGCCCAAAACTGGATTGTTTTGAATGATCTCGAGGTCACGTAGCAGAGCCGCTTCCACAGTTTTCTTATAGGTCTGCCAGAAATCAAACCCGCGCATCTTTAAAAACGGAGTGCGTTCCAGCCATTTTTCCACCAGATCAAACAGCGAAGCCGAAGTCTCCACGGCTTCCATACCCGGGCGTTGATCCGGCTTCAAAGATTGATCATACTCAGCCTGACCATATTTTAAGCGGTTTTCACGCTTAAGCCCAAGACGGGCCTCCAAAGTCCTAAACTGCAAACTCTGAAACCCGCTCGCGGGAATCAACAAATCGCGGAACTCGAGAAAATCCAACGGAGTCATGGTTTCCATGATGCGCACCTGATCCACCAGCAACTTTTGAATTTCCACCACCCGCTGGAGGCGACTGACAATCAAATCCATCAGCCGTTCATCAATGGAATCGCGGCTAAAAATCTCCACGATCGAGTTGATCTCAGTCAGCATCAGCTTAAACCACAACTCATAAACCTGGTGGACCACGATAAACAACATCTCATCGTGCGCCTTCTGGCCGCGGGCTTCGCTCTCGAGTTTTTGGCACGACAGCAGCTTTTCGATTTGCAGATAGTCGTGATAATTCATTTTATTGGAAAACATTTTTTTACCTCCGCGATATCGCCGAGAAGTTTACGGTTGAGAGCGGACGTCCAATCCCAACTGATCATCCAGCGGCACATATGGGTTTGCGGGTCCCACACATAGAAAAAGAATTTATCTTTAAGCGGCTTCACCCAAGCCGCGGGCAGCTCAACGAATACGGCGTTGCTGTGGACCGGGTGAGCCACCTTAATTTCAGGAAAATCCTTAAGGCTAAGCGCCAGCTCGCCCGCCAAACCCGTGGTGTGCGTGGCGATGTCCTTCCACAAATCATTGTGCAAATAGGCGTAAAACTGCGCGGCCAAAAAGCGGGTTTTGCTCGAGAGCTGCATGGCCTGTTTGCGGAAAAACTTAAAGTCTTTTTTTGCGCGGTCCGAAAAGAGCAGAACGGCTTCCGCGCCC
>JANMVK010000639.1:0-3461 GCA_031392725.1 Pseudobdellovibrionaceae bacterium | reverse complement strand
GCTAACGGTCTCGCGGACTTTCTCCCCTATCCCCATATCGTGATCTTCCCCGTACTGCCCACTCAGGCCGACAGTGTCGACGAGTACGGCGATTGGCCGCTGGAAGTGATCATCCATGAGTACGCGCATATTTTAAATATGTATCCCGCGCACGGCATTTACTGGCCGTTCAAATATATTTTTGGCAGCGTGGTCCGGCCCAACGCGGTTTTGCCGCGCTGGTATTTGGAAGGCCTGGCGGTCAACATCGAGACCCGCTACACGGACCACGGCCGCTTGCGCTCCATGGACACCGACGCCACCGCGCGCGCCTATGTGCTCGGCGATAAATTTAGAACGGAAGACATCGCCAGCGTGAATGAAGCCGAAGGTAAAAAATGGCCCTACGGCTCGCGCCCCTATCTATTCGGCGGCTGGTGGTGGGACGAGGCGCACAAGCGCAAGGGCACCGAGGGAATTTACACGCTTAACCAAAACTTTTCACGCCGTTTGCCGTTTTTCATTAACGGCCCGATCAAAGAACAATTCGGCGCCACCGCCGGCGAATTTTTCCACCAAGCTATCAACACCGTATCCACCCGCGCGCGCGGGCAGATCGAAGCGATTAAGGCCAGTGCTCCCCACACGTCGGCGGATGTGATGGACGGCAGCGGCGACGCGGGCGCATTCGCGGTGAGTCCCTCAGGGATGAAATTGGTTTACTGGCTGGGCCTGATCGACAAAGGCTCATTTGCTTTTGTGCGCGAGCGGGAGAACGCCACGCAAAGTTTCAAAGACGTAAAAGCCAAAAAATTATTCCGCAGTGTGGGTACCTACCGGTTGAGTTGGATCCATGACGACTCCTTTGTGTTCGATCAAATCGACGCGCGCACGCCCCATTACAACTACCGCGATCTGTTCCGCTACGATTTGAAAACTGAGAAAACCGAACGCCTCACCACCGGCGCGCGCGCGCAAGAGCCGGCCGTCTCGCCCAACGGACAACACGTCGCCTTTATTCAAAATGACGGCGGCAAAAATAGGCTGAGCCTGATGAACCTCAGCGACAAGACCATTCGCGTACTAGTCAGTGGCAATCTCAATCAGCGCTTGGCCAGTCCGGAATTCTTAAGCGACACGGAAATTTTATTCAACGGCCGCTCCAAAAAGGGCGACGAGAAAATCTACGTGTACAACATCACCACTAAAAAACGCCAGTTGTGGAACACCCAACTGCTGTCGGCGCAATCGCTGCGCAGAACACCGGCCGGGATTCTAGTGACCGACGCCGGCACCGGCGTGCGCAACGTGTATCAAGTGAGCGGCGGACAAACGCAAGCCGTGAGCAACACGCTGACCGGCATTCAATTCGCCGACTATGATCCCCACGCCAAAACTTTAATCGTCAATGAACTCACGCCCGATGGCCCCCGCTTCAAATCTTTTCCGCTGCAAAAAAGCACACCGGTCAAAATTGAAAAAACCGAGTACGAGGCCGCGCTCGCGCCCGATACTGAAAAAATAAAAATCAGAGAAGCAGGCTTTTGGCCCCTCAGCTACATGATGCCGCGCTATTTGATCCCGATGATCTATCCGGTGGAAGGAGGAGTGATCATTCAAGGCGTGACTTCCGCGCGCGATCCCATCGGCCGCAATGTTTTCGGGCTCAGCGGCTCGTTTGATTCGATCACCAACAAAACCAGTTACGGCGTGGGTTATTCAAACTCCTCACTGCCCACCACCATTGGCTTAGGTTACAGCCGTTTCGTCACTTACCTCGGCGCCAGCGGACGCCTGATTGAATCGCAAGATGCGTCTCTCGCCTTCAGCGGCAACCTCGGCACCCGTTACACCAGCTGGTCGCTCGGCGGACTATGGAGTCAAACCGACGGACGCTTCACCACTCACCGCAGGCTCGGTCCCGCGGCCAGCGTGCAATATTCCGGAATGCAATCACCCTACAACGACCGGTGGAGCTGGCACGGGGAGCTCGCGCATCAGCAATTTCTCGAACAGGATGGCTACTTGGCCTATGGCCGCAGTTACGCTCATGTCGCCAGCGTCGTGGGTCTCGGCCGCCACAAGGTCGGCCTCCAGGTGCGCGGTGCGGTAGCGCCTGATCTTCCCCTCGGATATGTGATCGATTTAGGCGATCGAAACGTAGGCGGAAATTATTTGGTGAGTTTAGCCAATTCACAGTTTTTATTAAGGGGTTACCCTTCGGGCACCTTCGTGGGCCGGGAGATCATCAACGCCAATCTCGAATGGGTCATGCCGGCCTCCGATCTGACCCGAGGTTTTGGTACGTTTCCCCTGTTTTTACGCAATCTTGAGCTGGCCCTATTCGCCGATACCATGGCGGTCGACGGGGCGGCCTACAGCATCAGCAACGACAAAACCAAAGGCTATTACCGCAGCCGGATTGATGAATTTTACACTGGGGCCGGTGGTGAAATCCGCCTCAACACCAGCGTGGCCTATCATGTGCCGCTCTCCTTCACTTTTGGCCTCTATTATGGCCTAAAAGATGACTACGGCGGGGGCCTTGCGCCTTTTGTTGGAGTTGGGCTCGGTGGACTCAGCCCAATCTCTAAAAAAACGCCTTGAGGTTGCCTACCTCAGTTGCTATGACTTCGGGTTCTTTAGAGAAAACGGAGTTAAACGCATTATGTCCAAAGCCAAATTAGGTAAAGTCGCGCGCTTTAGAATTCAACGCCGGTTGGGAACTGAACTTCCCGGTTTAGGCAAACCCGGAGCCCTCGAGCGCCGCCCCTATCCGCCCGGAGAAAACGGCAACAAACGCCGCAAGTATTCCGACTACGCTTTACGCTTGGAAGAAAAACAAAAAATCCGCGTGCACTACGGACTGCGTGAAGAACAACTTCGCCGCTTTATCCGCAATTCCAAAACCGGTTCGGCCCATAACTGGGTCAGCAAATTGATGGGCTTGTTAGAGCGCCGTTTAGATAATTTAGTATTTCGTTTGGGCTTCGCGCCCTCGATCCGCTCCGCCCGTCAGTTGGTCAGCCACGGTCACGTGCTGGTCGACGGCCAAAAAGTAAACGTCGGATCCTTCGTCGTCGATCAAGGCGGCAAGGTTTCGCTAAGCGAAAAAGGCCAGCAGAACCAGATCGTGTTGCAAGCTTCGAAGGCTCCGCGCTTGGAAGTCCCGGATTATCTCCGTAAGGAATCCGCGTCTGAGGGTGTTGTGCAAGCGATTCCCGGAACTGAGCATGTGCCGTTTCAGTTTGATGCTGGATTGTTTACTGAATATTACGCCGCTCGTAAGGCTTAATCTAAGCCGTGCTAAAATTGCGGCGCCTATCTGGCGCCGCTCAATTTAAATCTGAAATTGAGTCTGGGACTTCACCCAACCAACTTGCTATTCGGTAACATCAAAAAATGCGGGGTCGTTGGCGATCGTGCAGCCACATTTTTGGAGAGCTGGAGGCAACAAAATTGCTGGACGCGCTCCCAACACT
>JANMVK010000615.1:0-5193 GCA_031392725.1 Pseudobdellovibrionaceae bacterium | reverse complement strand
GTTTACCACTTATTTTCTATCCAAAATTCTCTCGGGAGCCCTTAAGGAGGCGTCACTCGACGTTGCCGAGCTTATACCCGGTGCGATGGAGAATGCTCTCCTGCAGCGGAACATAGACATAGGCATCACCTACCTTCCGATTCCAAATCCGGAACTTGATTTTGAAAAAGTCGCTACGATCGAGATGAAGGTTTACCGGAAAAAAAGCGGCGCATCTTTACCGCCTTTTGAAGAATGGAACTTTGTGGCCCCTAATATTTTAGTGAACGGAACGCCGTCAAAGGCAAAGGGGCTTGATGGCTGGCCCGACGATAAATATCCACGCAAGATCATTCACCGTGTCGCAATGATGGAAGGAGCACTAGAGCTTTGCCGGCAAGGGTTTGCCTATGGTTATTTCCCGAAGTTTATAGTGGAGGTTCATAATGCGCAGACCAGCGTTGCATTTGCCCTCGAAGAGGTAGCGCTACCGGCAGGAATAAAGGTGAATCGTAATCAAGCAGTTTATCTAGTGAAGCGCCGGACTGATTTAGAAAGTAAAGAATTTAAACGAATTGCGGCCGAGCTTCGTTTGCTTTCCTGAGCGGGCCAAAACGGAATGGTTTTAACTCATTCCCCGATCATCAAGGATCTGGCCTAAAATTCACTGCCAAATCAAGATTGCCAGAAAAAGTCCGCGACAGTGGCGCTGCGCCGCGGAGTCGCTACGGGTATTTTATTACGCTCAATTTTCCTGCTGGGCCGTGCAAGTCATTTCGTAAGTATGGAATGCACCTCTATCGCGGCTAATCGCCACGTTGAGCGTATTATTTTTCTCGTCGAGAATCAGTAGCGCGTTGATGATCGTCGAAGACTCTTCGCCTTCCGAGGACGCGGTCACTGTCTTGTTTACGATCGAGAACGTACCTTCGCTAAAAGTCATATCTCCGGCATCCACCGTGAACTGGCCTTCATAAGGCATAAAGCCAATTCCATCTTCAAAAAGATCGACCTGAAAATACTGATCGCCAATCGTATCGGCATCGCCATTGTTGCACGAAAGAACGGTCGTCGACGCGCCGGCCTCAAATGCGGCAAAAACTGACAAGATGCTCAAGATTCCTAGGATACGCTTCACAGATTCCCCCTTTGGTTATGACTTCCGTCTATTTAAAAGGGAGTCCATCGCGAGTCAAAATTTCCACGAAATTTTCAAGAAATGATTTTAATACAAATAATGCCCGCGGAGTAAATTACAGAGAATCTTAATACACCACATGATGGCGCAGAGATTCCTGAATCCGCGGATCTTTAACCGGGATAATATTGTTCTGGCTAAGAAAGCGCATAACCATAAACAAGAATGCCCCGCCAAAACCCGTCCATATTAAGATCTCCGGTGCGCCAAACACCGGTGTCTCGGCATTGTAGTTGGGATAGATCAGCCAATACAAATCCACATACTGCATGACTAAAGTGAGCACCGCGAGACTGCCGAGATAAGCGGGATTGCGCTTACCTTTGCGCGACAGCAGCGCCATAAACGGAACTATAAACTTAAATAGCAGGAGGAACGCCGAAACACAGGTCCAGTTGCCGGTCACCCGCGGGAGATAAAAAATCGTTTCTTCCGGTAAGTTTGCATACCAGATCAGCATGTACTGTGAATAGGCGATGTAAGCCCAGAACACGGTGAAGGCGAACATAAATTTGCCTAAATCGTGCAAATGGTTTTCATCGACATATCCTTCGAGCAATCCTTTGCTGCGGCAATAAAGAATCAGCAAAATCATGGTGGCCATTGTTGACTGAAACAAGCCGGCAAAACAATACACGCCAAAAATCGTGCTGAACCAATCCGGCTGCAGCGCCATTAACAAATCCACAGCGTAGAGCGAGAACGACAAAGCAAACACCAAGAGAAACGCAATGGACCAGCCGACCGATTTTTCCGAGATGCTGTCGTCGCCGGTTTTATCCTGGAGTAAGGAATCTCCCACCAGTTTTTTATTGAACATCAGCCACAGGCCGAAGAACAGCATCATGCGGATCACAAAAAAGGTCGGGTTCAAATAAGAGGCCTTATGCGCAAGCAACGGATTAGCCGCCACTTTGGCGCTATCGAACCAATCATAAAGGGAATTGCCGCCGAGTAATAAAATTAAGCCGCCGACAAAGGCCAAAGGTAAAAATGCGGCGAGCCCCTCGCAAAAACGGCGGACGTTGACGCTCCAGCCGGCGCGGGTCACGTGTTGAATGCTGGTGAAAAACAAACCGCCAATGGCGATTGTGAAAAAATAAAAATATGCGGTTAAGTAAGCGTGCCAGGCGCGCTCTTTGTCAATTGTGAGAGTGAATCCGAAAGTCGCCACGCCAATTATAAAAAGTCCCAGGCAAATTGACTTCATCCGCGTGGAAACAACCAGCGGGCCCGGTGTCGATCTTGAAATTGTGTCGGCCATACTTTTATCCTAACTTCGCCGGCGCGGGCGCCAGCACATTCTTTTATCGTTGCAAAGTGCGCAAGTAATTCACCACGGCCCAACGGGCCTTTTCACTGGGGATCTGTCCGGCATAACTGCCCATCACTCCCCGCCCCGCCGTTATCGCATGATAAATGCGGCCATCGGAAAAGGCTTTGGATTCAGGCAACAGCAGATTACGCGGCTTAACCGCCATTTTTTCCGCCACCGATCCGTCGCCGCCGCCCTTTTCACCATGACAAACCATGCAGTAAACATCGTATTGCTTTCGGCCGAGCTCGAGAATCTCAGGCGTATTGTTGCCGGCCAGCGGGTTGGGCTGCTTCTCAGCACCCACCGAATCAGAAGCATATTTATAAGGAGTGTGCCCGCGCGCAACCGTGTGAGCCGGCGGCTGGCGCATTTGCACCTTGTCGCCCTCTTTCGCATCCCAATCCTGCGACTTAATGGACACTTGATCCATCATGTTCTGGATCCATTCAATATTGGTGTTATTGCCGCTACCATTACAGCCGGTGAGACCAAAAATAACACAAATAGTTACAAAAAAGCGGCGGGCGCTTCTGCGAGTTGTCATATTAAAACTCCGCCCGTTTGACTTCGACGGCGCCCATGTCTTTGAACATTTTTTCGATATTGGCGGCGTTGAAGCCGGTGTCGTCTTCGGGGACAAATAGCGCGAATTTATGGGAGGTGAGATCGGGATCGATCACTGGAGGATCGATCTTGGGTAAACCGCACAGCATGATTAGCGCGCCGACCGAACTCAGCGCCGCGAATAATATCGTACATTCAAATATCACCGGAATAAACGCGGGCAACGACCAAAACGGTTTGCCACCGACGATCAGTTGCCAATCGACCGCGGCTACCCACCAGGTGAACCAGAGGCCAAAGGCACATCCTCCAAGACCAAAAATAAACGTCACCCACGGAATGAAGGACAGAGGAATTCCCATGGCCTCGTCGATGTCGTGCAATGGAAACGGTGAAATGGCGTCAAATTTGGTCAAACCCGATTTGCGCGCCTCGCGCGCGGCCTTCACCATCTTGTGCTCATCCAACCAGATTCCGGCAATGCCCTTCTTACCCGGGCAACGAAGCAGGCTTATGCCTTTTTCAATGAGATCCATGAGCATCTCCCTCGTGGCCAACCTTCAGGACCGGTTTCACTTCGGCAATGGAAATCGCCGGCAGCGTGCGGATGTAGAGCAAGAATAGCGTGAAAAATAATCCGAAACTTCCGAACAGCGCGCCCATATCGTAGGCCGTCGGAATCCACATGCCCCAGTTCGATGGGAGGAAATCGCGGTGGAGCGAAGTGACCACGATCACGAAACGCTCAAACCACATTCCAATATTTACGAAAATCGAAACCACAAACATGATCGGAATGCTCCGGCGCGCATAGCGGAACCAGAAAACCTGGGGAATAAACACGTTACAGCTCACCATGATCCAGTACGCCCAACCATAGGGCCCAAACGCCCGGTTGAAGAAAATGAATTGCTCATATTCGACGCCGGAATACCAAGCCACGAAAAATTCCGAGCCGTAGGCGTAACCCACCATCAAACCGGTGGTCATAATGATCTTATTCATGGCCTCCATATGATTGAGCGTCAGGTAATCTTTAAACACCGGAACCAATTCACGCAGGATGGACATCAACGTCACAACCATGGCGAAGCCGGAAAAAATCGCGCCCGCGACGAAGTACGGCGGGAAAATCGTGGTGTGCCAGCCAGGAAGGGTGGCGACCGCGAAATCGAAACTCACGATGGAGTGCACGGATAACACCAGCGGGGTCGAGAGACCGGCGAGCAGCATGTACACCATTTCATAATGGTTCCAATTGCGCGCGGTTCCGCGCCAGCCCAAAGACAGCGCGCCGTAAATGCGTTTGCGCCAAATATTTTTCGCGCGGTCCCGGATGGTGGCCAAATCCGGCACCATGCCGATGTACCAAAACACAATCGACACCGTGGCGTAAGTCGACACGGCGAACACATCCCACACCAGTGGAGAGCGGAAATTCACCCACAAAGGTCCACGCTGATTGGGATAAGGCAACAGCCAATAAGCCAGCCACGGACGGCCGGTGTGAAGGAGCGGAAACACGCCCGCCGTCATCACCGCGAACACGGTCATGGCCTCAGCGGAACGCGCAATGCCGATGCGCCACTTTTGCCGGAACAAAAACAGAACCGCGGAAATCAAGGTGCCGGCGTGGCCGATGCCGATCCAGAATACGAAGGTAATAATGTCAGTTCCCCATCCGACCGGATGGTTCGTTCCCATTAGTCCCATTCCGAAGGTCGCGATCATTCCTTGGGCAAAAACAAACACGAACAACAGGAACAGAGCGCCCGACAAACCAACGTAATAACTGGCCGGCGGAAAACGCTCGAGCAAGGAGGAGATGTCGTCAGTGACGGTGGCGTAGGTTTTCTTTCCTAATACTAAAGGCGCCCGGCCGATCATGAGTGGTGCCCTCCCTCATGTTTTTTTGCACCCTTGAGCTCCGTCGAGTTGCGCACCTTCACCTGGTACTTCACCGAGGGGCGGGTGTTAAGTTCTTCAAGCAATGCATAGGAACTGGGCGCATCAAATTCAGCCGCGACTTTGCTCTTCGCATCGTTGCGGTCGCCAAAGATGATGGCTTTACTGGGACACGATTGTTGACAAGCCGTTTGCACTTCATCGGTGTGCAGAGTCCGGTCCTCAAGTT
>JANMVK010000596.1:0-2238 GCA_031392725.1 Pseudobdellovibrionaceae bacterium | reverse complement strand
GCCGGCGCGAGCGCCAAGAGCGTGAGAAGCAAGAACGTGAAAAACAGGAACGCGAACGCCGCGAAAATGAAGAGCGTCAGCGCCGTGAAAATGAACAGCGCGAGAAGCAGCAACGCGAAAACCGTGAGAGACAAGAGCGCGAAAAACGTGAACGTGAAGAGCGTGAGAAACAACAACGCGAAAAACAGGAACGTGAGCGTCAAGAACGCGAGAAACAGCAGCGTGAAAAACAAGAGCGTGAAAAGCAGGAGCGCGAAGAACGTGAACGTAAAGAGCGCGAAGAGCGCGAGAAACAGCAACGTTGCTGGAAAGAAGTTTGCGAGGACGTTAAAGTCGGCGAAGATTGCAAAGACGAGCGTAAGTGCAAAACCGTTCCCAAAACCGAGCGCGTCTGCAAAGAAGAGAACGTACGCAAGACCCGTCCCGTCCGTAAAACTCGTTGGGTCACTAAGCACCGCGAAGAGCGCAAAACCCGTTGGGTCACCAAGTACCGTGACGAAGACCGTTGTTGCGTGACCAAAGAGCGTGAAGTGTTTGATCACACCATCAAGGCTCATGCTGAATTGCAATTCCCCGCCGCAGCTACTTTAGCCGCCGGTGAGAAGGAAACCTTCAGCGCGAACTTGAATGAAGTGAGTGGACACCCGCAGCTGACCGTCACTCCTCGAACAACGCTCTACACTTATAGACCGCAGGTGCAGCAGATCAGCGCCGACAACTATGTGGTGAAGATGGATGTGATTCCGACTCACAACGCCGCCGACCTCGGCGAGTCGTCAGTCAGCAATATGATCTTGGAATCCTTAGGCAACAAATTGCGCCTGAGCTTCACCGACAAAGGCGTCGTGAAGAAAGCCCAGATCGACTACGTGATCCATTTGCTCAATCCCAGCAATGGGACCGAGCTGCTGGCTCTCCCGGTGCAAAATCAGAAACAGGTCAACGCCACGTTTGACCTCAATCTGGCTATCCCGGTTGGCCAAGTGGTGCTCGTACGTTTGGAAGTCCGCCGCAACGGCATCGTGATCAACGCGCCCGTGGCTTTCACCATGGACCGCTCCATCACAGTGGTGCCCGACACGGTCTACGATATCCGTCCCTACATGGACAAAACCCAGGTCGGAAAGTTCTCCCTCGAGGGACGTAACACCGGCCTGGTGATTTACTTCCGGGACCTCACCAAGGACATTCCGCAGGTGAAGTCTGAGTATCAGTACAAGCTGTCGTTAGGCGGCCGTGTACTGGCGAAAAAGACTTTCCAGCGCAGTGATCTCACGCCCGACACCGACGGCAAGTTGCCGTTGTCGGCGGCGCGTGACTTCGGCTTGGGTGAGGCGGATCTGAGACAACTCAGCGCCGGCAAAACCATTACCATCGAAGGCAACGTGATCCGCCATGGCTCACGCTTCCCCAATGGTGAAGCGGTGATCCCGAAAACTGTAAATCTAGAAATCGAGTAGTATTTTTTGACCTGCCTCCGGATGTGTGATGATGTCGCCGACAAATTCACACTCCGGGGGGAGATCTTATGAAGGCCATCGCTATAGCTTTATCGTTACTGTTCGCAGCCGCGGTTCATGCGGAAGAAATTTATACCGGTCCCGCGCACACACCAGAAGAAATGAAAACTTACGACCTCAATGGTTTTTCATTGAGCGGTTCTGAGTATTGGGTGTTTTTAGCCAGCAAAGAGTTCATGTATCCCGACGATGTGATCTGGGATTTCACCGGCGCCGCGCCCAAGATCGCGCAAGATTGCGCTTTGCTCGCCTACAATAAACTCAATTTGTTTTTACAAAACCCTCCGGTTGGTTTTGTCGAACTTAAAGACAAAGGCGCCACTCCCAATTTTTATTTGTGGACCAATGACTACACTCAAGCCGCCGCCACTCAAACTGAGCGTCCGGCCAAATTTTGGCATTGGAACCGCGGCGACAAAAATTACGCGCAAGGTTTTTGGAAATGGGAATCCACCGTCACTCATGACGGCACTTGCACCATTCCCCAAGATGAACAAATCGAAGAGATGATTAATACCATTCGCATTAAGATGGGTCTATAAACCATCCTATTCGGCGGCACGGATTGTTCCCGGCCGCCCTTGCTTTTATGCCGCAAAGCCTCATCTTTGAATAATGGATCCCATCGTCGTTATACGTGAGAACTGGCTAACCCGGAAACCCAAGTCAAATGGCGCGTTTCCCACGTACGTACTGGCGTTGATTTTAACCAGCGCCG
>JANMVK010000589.1:0-1800 GCA_031392725.1 Pseudobdellovibrionaceae bacterium | reverse complement strand
ACTGCCGTCGTATTGGCCGGGTCTTCCGGGCATCTCGGCGTCTTTGAATTCCTTGGAATTGTCCGCGAGATCTTTCATGGACTTTGGTAATGGCAGGTCGAGTTTGCGCTGGGCGAAGGGGTCGGGTGGTGCGTTGGTGTTCGCTCCTGCGGGTTGGATCGGCGGTTTCGGTTGCGTGGGGTGGTGCGTGGGTTTTAGCTGCGTGGAGCGCGCTTGTGGCGGCGGTACTTGGGGAGTGGGAGCGATGGGGGGCTGCGCGGCCGGCGGCGCCGCTGCGGGTGTTGGTACTAGCGCTTCGGCAGGCGGATGAACTGTTTTATTCTTCCCGCCGATGTACACACCGATGACTAGCGCCATGATGATCACGCCAATTGTAAGGATCTTATCCATGACTAGGCGGGCTTCTTCGCCAAAAAGCTAACGTAACGCTCTTTCACGATATCCAAGCGCATGATGCTTGAGCACACCGGACAAATAATCTGATCGCGAATCACCAGCGACTCGTAATCGCGAAAATCTTTTCCCAGTTCCATGCGGACTGTTTCTGAGGCGCCGCAGCTGTCGCAGTAATATGGAATGTAGAACGACTGAACTGTGACTCCGTCGGGGATGACTCCCTTTAGAATTGCAGCTTGCGAGACAAACTGGGGCGGGCAGTTATGCAGATAAATTCCCTTGGCTTTGATGGCGCGGATCCAGTGAACCCAGTTGCGGCAGCCGGTGGAGTTCATGGATTCTAGATCTTGGAGGTCGATATCGAGGCGGCCCGGAAGATCGCTCTTCATTTCGGGCAGCTGCATGCGCTCGTCCATGGAACCTTTAAGGCGGATCATCTTCATGACTTTATTTTAGCTGACGCGGGAAAGGGGACAAGTCGGCATTAGACTTTGGTCCCGCGAATTGGCATGATTATCCAGCATGAGTCATCAAATCCTGTTCTTAACTTTGATCTTTCTGGCTGCGGCGGTGTTGGCCGTTCCTATGGCTAAAAAATTGGGGCTTGGTTCGATTTTAGGATATCTGATTGCGGGCGCGGTGCTTGGGCCCTTTGGCGCGCAGATTTACTCCGACGTCTCGAGTCTGATGCATTTGTCTGAATTCGGCGTTGTGTTTTTGTTATTTGTGATCGGCCTTGAGTTAAAACCCGCGCGCCTTTGGGTTATGCGGCGCTCGGTGTTTGGGCTTGGCGGGGCGCAGGTGGTGGTCACTACTTTGGTATTAATGGGCGTGATGCTGGCGTTTGGCTTTGCTCCTGTTTTGTCGGTGATATTCGCCTTTGCTTTGTCGTTGTCCTCGACCGCGTTCACGTTGGCCTATTTAGGGGAGCGCTCGCAGCTCAACACCGATTACGGCCGGAATGCGTTTGCGATTTTGTTATTTCAGGATGTGGCTGTGATTCCGGTGTTGGCGATTTTGCCGCTGGTGTTTTCTTCGCTTGCCACCGAGTCACTCCTGCCGCCCTGGGTGGGTGTGCTGGTGGTGATCGCCATTCTTGCTTTAGGCCGCCATATAACGCGGCCGATTTTTCGAATGGTGGCGAGCACTCGCAACCGTGAGGTGTTCACCGCTGTGACTCTGCTTTTGGTGCTGGGAACCGCGGCGCTGATGCAGATGGTGGGACTGAGCATGGCTCTCGGGTCCTTCTTGATCGGGGTGTTGCTGTCGGATTCTGAATACCGCCATGAACTGGAAACCGATATCGAACCCTTTAAGGGTTTATTGCTGGGTTTGTTTTTTATTTCGGTCGGCATGATGGTCAATACTCAGCTCCTGGTCGAACAGCCGGGCCGGATTTTTGGT
>JANMVK010000518.1:0-5292 GCA_031392725.1 Pseudobdellovibrionaceae bacterium | reverse complement strand
TGCGTCGCGCCTTGCGCGGATCTTCCAAGCGTTTCGGTGACCCGGGATTGGTGAAATATTTTACTGGCCGCCGAATTCCGCGGACGGTTGGCGACTGGGGCTTAGGTTTTATGAAGCCGTCACGTCCGCGCGCCAGTGCCGGAAAGTATTTTAGTACGTCTTCCTTTGGTCATACCGGATTTACCGGGACCTCGTTTTGGATGGATCCTAAAAGTGATTTGATGGTAATTATTTTGTCGAACCGGGTTCATCCCACTCGGAGGAACCAAACATTCTTGCAGTTGCGGCCGTTGTTGCATGATTTCGTTGTGCAGTGTCTTTGATTTTCTAGGGTCAAGCTGACTTTACCATTATTCTATAGGACTCATACACTCAAAAAATTTGGAGAGATTCCATGTGGGGGAGTACGCGGCGGCCATTCCGGTCACGGGGCGAAGTCAGCAAAGAGTCTAATCCGAATCCAACTCAACGATGTCCAGACCAAGATATCCACGGCTGACTCTTTGCAGCCCGGTGTGGGTATCTTGGTGTTCAATTATTTTTTTATTTCTCGTAGGGGAGTCCCGGGCAGTTAACTCCGTCATCGGGCGAAGTCAGAGCTAAATTGAATTCGATTTCCGCCTGCATTTCCCTGCTACCTTCAAAATAAAAACCCATCCGCAGCGCAGGTTCCATAGAAATTCCCCATGCGTCGTGAAAACAAAAAATATTTACGGACACAAAATTTTTTGCTAATATTTTCTTCAATGAAACGGATAATGAAGCATAAAGCAAGAGAGATGAAGCAGCTTCCGCTGTTCGATACCAAAATCAAAACCGCATTTGGTGGAACCTTAAATGTGGGAAAACGAAAGGGCACCCGGCCTTTAGATTCACGCCGCCCCGTTCATTTGATTTTCAAAGCAAAATCCGAAGAGTTGCTTCTGGCTCGTCGTGATCTGGTTCGCGCCACCATCGAGAAAATCGGCGCAAAAAACGGCGTGCGAATTCAATCCATGGCCGTTAACGCCGATCACATTCATATCATTATCGAGATTCCCAACCGCCAGCTCTACACCCGCTGGATTCGCGGGGTGACGGGTGTTCTCACCCGGAAAGTTCCGGGGCTTGAGTGGCGGCAATTGCCTTTCACTGAAATTGTGAATTGGGGGCGGCATCTCTCCGGAGTTCATAGTTACTTAGAGGAGAATCGGGGTGAGGGAGATTTTATATTGGAGACTCATTCGCTTGTTAACCGCTGGATTCGTTCAAGCCAAGTTACCGTTCATTTCGCTAGCGAAATGAACACCCTGACTGACACCTCATATCGGCGAAAATGCACACGTGCGGCTCGATGATGGTGGATCGATGGACGGAACGATTGTTTGTTGCAGACAAAAGTCGGGAAAAACGCCGCGTCAAGAGACCCTCGAAGCGACAAGGCCCTCCCAATCACCTAAAATAAAAAAATGCAGAAGCTAAAGCCAGGCGCGCACGTGCACTTTATTGGAATTTGTGGAACCGCGATGGCGTCGATGGCCGGGATTCTTAAAGATCAGGGTTACAAAGTCAGCGGTAGTGATCAGAATGTTTATCCGCCGATGTCGACTCAATTGGAAAAATTAAAAATTCCGGTTCAAACGGGTTTTAAAAAAGAAAATCTAACGCCGCGGCCGGATCTGGTGATCGTGGGCAATGTGATTCCAAGGTCAAATCCTGAAGCGGAAGCGTTGCTCGCCACCGACATTCCCTACACCAGCTTGCCGAAAGCACTCGGGGAGTTTGTGATCGGGTCCAAAGAGAGCTACGTCATCACCGGCACTCACGGCAAAACCACCACCACCTCAATTTTAGCTTGGATCACCGATCAATTGGGCATGCAGCCGGGATTCCTCATCGGCGGAATTCCTCTTAACTACGGCCTTTCGTTCCGCGCGCCCCAGGCGAACACCTTCGTTATCGAAGGCGATGAATACGACACGGCCTTCTTCGACAAAGTTCCAAAATTTATTCATTACAAACCGAAGCACGTGATCCTCACCTCAGTAGAATTCGATCACGCCGATATTTACAAAGACCTCGATCACGTCAAACAGGCCTTCAAGACTCTTATGGAATTAATTCCGCCCGACGGCACCCTGATTTACCACGCCGACGATGTGAACATTCCGTCACTTCTGCAATATTGCAAAGCCAAAACTAAACTCGGTTATGGCTCTAAAAAAGGCGACTACCGCATGACCGAGCGAAAGGTCATCGAGGGCCTCAATCAATTCACCGTGCTAAAAGGCAAAGAAATAGCCGCCCAACTCAATCTGCAAGTTTTTGGCGAGCACAACTCACTCAACGCGCTGTCAGCCTTCGCCCTGGCCGACACACTCAAATGGCCGCTCATTAAAGTCCTTAAAGCCCTTACTGAATTCAAAGGCGTTAAACGCCGTCAGGAAATTCTTGGAGAACTGAACGGCATCACGGTGGTGGAAGATTTTGCCCATCATCCCACGGCGGTTCAACTGACTATCGAATGCATGCGGGAGCGCTTTCCCAAGAGCCGGGTGCTCGCGGTGTTTGAGCCGCGCTCGGCGACCTCAAGGCGCAAAGTGTTTCAAACCGAGTATACCAAGGCCTTCGGCCAGGCCGACGCAATTTTTATGGCCCAGCCTTTCGACCAATCAAAAATTCAAGAGCAGGACCGCTTCTCAACTGATGAATTGATTAAGGAATTGCAAAACAAAGGCAAACACGCCGAATCTTCCGCCACTGTGGACGGCCTCGTTTCTCAAATGACCAAGTACGCCAAGCCTAAAGACGTGATTCTCATTATGTCCAACGGCGGTTTCGACGGTATCTATCAGAAATTACTAAGCCGGCTCAAATAAAATTCCGATTAGAAGTTGATGATCTCGCTAAGGAAATCAGCAACTGTATCGCCTTTGCAGTCCGTGTTGGATGCATTGGACTCCGTGATTCTCGGCAAGCCCGAGCAGGTGCGCTTGTCACTGGCTTGCGTGCTGGCGCGCGGACATCTGCTGGTCGAAGACGTGCCCGGAGTAGGCAAGACCACTTTGGTGCGCAGTCTCGCGCGCGTGCTCGGTCTCGAAACCAATCGTGTGCAATTCACCAACGATTTACTGCCCGCGGACATTCTCGGCACCGCGATCTTTGATGCCGGTAACAAAAATTTTCTGTTTCATCCGGGCCCGATTTTCACCAACGTTCTGATTGCCGACGAACTCAACCGCGGCACTCCGCGCACGCAGAGCGCCTTTCTGCAAGCCATGGAAGAGCGCCGAATTTCGCTCGACGGAGTGACCCGCGATCTGCCACTTCCGTTTTTCGTGGTGGGCACACAGAATCCGCGCGAACAGATCGGCACTTATCCTCTGCCCGAATCCCAACTCGACCGTTTTCTGATGCGCATTCATATGGGCTTTCCCTCACCCACCGCGGAACTGGAATTGCTCAAAGGCCACCGCCGCAAAGAAGAAGACTTGCAAACCATCTTGAGCCAAGCCGAAGTGCTGAAGCTGCAAGATGTGGTGGAAAAGGTTCACTGCTCGGATTTAATTTACAGTTTTGTTCACCGCATTCTGACCCAGAGCCGCGGCATCCGCGCCGACTTCACCGGTTTGTCACCACGGGCGGGCCTGGCGATTTTATCGGCCACGCGCGCTTGGGCGTTTCTCGCCGGACGCGACTTTGCTTTGCCGGAAGATGTACAAGCGGTCGGCCCGTGGGTGATCAACCACCGGATGCGCTACCCCAGCGTGTCCGCGTTTGAAAAATCGCGGGAGTTTATCCTTAGCCTTCCGGCGGAGTGAGCTATGAGGATCGAAAAATTCCGCCGCTCCATGGTCCGTCAAAACCGAATTTATATTATCCCTAGTGGCCAGGGCCTTTTGTTTCTAGCGGCGGTCGTGGTACTGATTCTCACCGCCGCGACCTACAACAACAATTTGATTTTCATACTTGGGTTTTTCATGTTCTCCGTGTTTGTGGTGAGCATGCTGCAGACTCATTATAATATCAAAGGTGTGCGCCTCAATTTCGCCTCGGCGGAAGAAACCTTTGCCGGTGATCCGCTGACTGTTCATGTGGAACTCTCGCAAAAGCGGGCCAAGTGGAAACGCCAACTGCGAATCCGCACGGCCTCCAAAAAAATTCCCACGATCACCCAGCGGCGCGAAGATCTGTTGCCCACCGATTCGTCGCGAATCTGCTCGTTTGATATTAAAGTGGAGCAACGGGGACTGCACCGTTTGCCGGATGTAATATTGGAGACTTATTTTCCTCTCGGCCTGTTCCGCGCGTGGAAAGTGTTTCGTTTCGATCAAATTTTGGTGGTGTATCCCAAGCCCGACGTTAGTAAAATTTTAGTCCCGGGAAATTTTGAGTCGGGTCAAGAAGATCTCGGCCTAAGAACCTCTCCCGAGGGCGATTTCGGCGAACTGAAAAATTATTTGAAGGGCGAATCCTATCGCCAAATTGCGTGGAAGCATTACGCCCGCACCGGCGACCTCTACAGCAAAGTTCACTGGGGCGACGAGCATAAGCACTACGTGATTCCTTGGCTCGTCCGCGGCCGCAATCCACAGGAAATTGAATCTTCACTCAAAGTGATCAGTGGCTGGATTAAAACCGCGCTGTCGGAAAACGCCACTTTTGAAATGGAAACTCCCAATCTAAAAATTGATCCGGGCCGTGGCCTCGATCAAGCGCGGATCTGCTGGCGTCAGTTGGCTGAGTATAAGGGGGCCGCATGAATTCAAATATCCGGCCCCTTGCCATGCCCCTGATTTTTTTGGTGGGACTCAATGTCTTGCCCAGTATTACACTGCGGCCGCCGTGGTTTGTGGCGTTTGCCATCACGCTACTTGGGTACCGTTTATGGCTGGAGATTAATCAAAGAAAAATGCCACCGCGCTGGACGCAGTGGGTGGTTCAAGGGGCCGCCGGAGTGGCCGTGTGGCAGCATTATCATTCCCTGTTCGGAGATGAAGCGGCCGGCACATGGCTCACGCTGCTGACCGTGCTAAAACTGTTCGAACTGCGAACCAGCCGCGATTATTTTATCACGGCCATGTTGTGCTTCCTGGTCCTGATGAGCGTGCTGCTGCTCGATCAATCGCTGCTGCTCAGTTTTTTCCTGCTGGCGGATGTATTGTTAATCGTCGGTTTTTTATTCGCGCTCGAAGAGCAGAAATGGCAGTGGAGCCAGTGGAAAGAAAATTTGCGCCGGCCGGTGATGTTATTTATGAAAGTCGTGCCGTTGCTGGTGCTGATCTTTATTTTGTTTCCGCGGTTTTCCACCGG
>JANMVK010000514.1:0-2387 GCA_031392725.1 Pseudobdellovibrionaceae bacterium | reverse complement strand
GACTTGATGACCGCAGAGCGCCCCTCTCTCGACTTCCACCAGGCGCCGGCGGACCCGGTTGAAAATCCGGAACATCGCCCGATGACGAACGGCGCATTTGAAACTTATGGCTCTGAAACAATTGCGATTCCGTTTTGCCGTTAATTCGCACGAACAATTCCAGCGCCACTTGTTCGCAGCGGTAAACGTCGGGACAATTTACACTTCCCTGCAGCCGGCGCTCGCGCGCGATCACGGGATTGGTGGGAATCATATCGGAGCAAGCCCAGGCTTTGGATTTATCGAATTTGCAGCTCAGCTCAAACGTCTCATCCTGTTTGCCCGCGATCTTAAGAGTGCCGGTGAAGGTCATGGTGGATTTTTTCGCGCTGATTTTTAAATGATGGTTCACCACTTGAAACATTTGCGAGCGGCCGGGCGAAACATAGTCGGGAATTTGTTGTTGCAGGCGCTCGCGGATGGAGGCCGGAACTTCGTAGACGGGAATCTCGGCCTTACGTTCTTCCTCAATCAATAGCGGCGCCACCTGACCGGCTTCGCCATAGGGATCATCTACGGTCTCAAACGGATTTGCCGGGGGCACGGCTGGGGCGGTGGCAGGCGGATTGGTCGCGGTGCTCGCGGGGGGCGCCGCCGTGTCGGCTGGAGGTGCCTCCGGTGCCGGATTTGGGGGCACGGGTGAATTTTGCGTAGGTGGCTTCTCGGTCACAAAGGTGGTGGACTGCCCTTTTTGCGAACGCGGACCGCAGGCGGCCATTGTGGCCACCGTCGCTATAAGTATGAGCTTAAAAATGCGTTGCGCCATTGGGTTCCCTATCCGTGCTGGAGAACTGCAAGGTTAAGGCCCTAATAGATTGATTTTAGAGGCAATTTATCTGTTGAACTGCTGGTCGTAGAGGACGTTTTTGAGCGAATTTGTGGAAAAATAAAGAAGCCCGAATTCTCCCCCAGATTTCCCCCCTGCGTCGAAATCCGGGCCTCTTTAAAACGAATACCCACCTTCGCGGGTCTTCAATACAGGAGATCCACTCTAGTGGATCTCCCTTAAAAAGGTTGGCCCCGTTGCCGGGGCCCACCAGTGTCAAGAAAGGAAGACCAAAGATGACGCGAAAATTATCCATCCCTATGAAACTTTGGAACAAACAAATGTGAACATTTCTGCACTTGTTAGACCTGTGATAAGAAACACGGAATTCAAGGTCACGGGGTAAGGGATTTGCGTACATTAATAAGCACATTTGTAACTTTTGTTACACTGTTCAGTCCGGTCACCCGGGCTCAGAGCGGCGATTCGATCCATCAGCCGGAGATCGATGCGGCCTACAATCTCATTTTCGAGACTAAACTTGGTAAAGCCATTTGCCGTCAGATCTTGGGCGGCGACCGTGAGGCTCTGCGCTTTCATTTGGGTCTGTCGAGTGTGGCCGCGCGAGCGATTTCACTCAAGTGCCCGCGGGGTTCGCGCCATCGCTGGATTTACGCCACCAAGCCCGCCGACATCCGCAAGCTCACATTGAAAGCCGCCAGCCCGCGTAAATATAAGATCTTGGTTTCCAATATTTCGTTTCCCATCGAAAGTTGGACCGAGCCGTTCACCAACACCACGGTTTTAGTGACCCCCACCCTCCCCATCCCGCCTGAGCGCTGGGTGCAAATTCTGGCGCATGAAATTGCCGTGTACTTTGATAGCAAAGTGAATCCCGCGCATCCTGACGCCGATCAGATTCCCCTGCTGCGCAATCTGAACATTATCGGCGATAGCAAGTTGGATCCTTTGATCGCGTTCAGCAATCCCCTTCATGGCCATGCGCTGACCTTTGTGCGCGCGCTGCAGGTCGAATACGAAATCGTACAGGAACTTGTGCGCCTGCAAAAAATCCGCTTCACCGACGGATTGTTCGATTCCGCCCAGACACAGCTAGTGGCGGCCAATTGCAACCACGAGTGCCTGAAAAGTTTAGTGATAAAGTTACGCGCGACCTTGCTGCCGCTGGGATTACCCATGCTGGCTTTTGCCCCGCACTACCGCTCCCTGATTTTGCAGGAGCTCCCCAAACTTCAGCTGGGTTGGGATGAGTTCACTTGGCAGCGGGCCCAGCAAGGCGACCTTCGGCCAGTTCATGAGGGCCGGGAGCGCCGTCGCCGCGGCCACGGCGATCAGCGGGGCCGGGAGCCTCCTCGAAAGCCTGGGGAGCAGGAACATGCAGGCCGCGGCCGTCAGCCCGACGAAAAACGCCGTCGGCTCGGCGTTGGGGAGTTCGTTGATCGTCTGCCAGAAGAGGGCCAGCGCCCCGCCCTCCTCGTCGTGCCGCGCCTTGACCTGGAGGACCACCGGGAGCTGCGTGCAGAGGATCGTCAGCCCGATCCCGGAAAGGAACCCCGCGATC
>JANMVK010000457.1:0-1619 GCA_031392725.1 Pseudobdellovibrionaceae bacterium | reverse complement strand
CTGCGCGCCTTGTTTGGCGATAACGTCGGCGAGAACGCCGTGCATGGCAGCGACAGCGCGGACAGCGCCGCCCGCGAGCTGAAGATTTTCTTTGAATCCAAAGAACACGTTAACACTTAAGATTGAGTCCCTAACCTACTCGGGCGGCCGCGGTGTTGGCCGTCACGAGGGTATAGTGGTGTTCGTGCCCGGAACGGCGCCCGGTGATGTCGTGAATGTCCGCATCACCAATCGCAAGCCCCGCTTTCTCGAGGGCGAAGTTGTAGAAATTATTGAAGCCGGACCCTCGCGCCGCCAACCGCCGTGCGCAGTGGCCGACTCTTGTGGCGGCTGTTGCTGGCAGCATGTGGACTATCCGGAACAGATTCGCCAAAAAGAAAAAATTCTGCGCGATAGTTTGCGAAAAGTGGAGAAACTTCAGCCCTTCACCTGGGGTGAATTTATCCCGGCTCCCGAGGAGTTTCATTACCGCAACCGGGTTCAGCTGCACGTTCGCGGCGGCAAGTTTGGTTTTTTCAGCAAAGGCACTCATGATTTGGTGCCGATCACCCGCTGCTGGATCGCCGAGGACAAAATCAATTACCGGATTGCCAAATTGACCGCCGCGGAGCTGACTTCTCCGCGCTTGGAAATTGCCGTCCGCACGGACGGGGAAATGGTGCTGATGAGTGATCAGCGCGATCCCGAGGAGGCGCTGTTTTCGCAAGTGAACACCGCCCAGAATGAAAATTTAATCCGCCTGCTCGAGTCGTCGATCAAAATTCAGCCGGATTGGATTTTGGATTTGTATTGCGGATCGGGCAATTTGACCAAGCCCTTGGCCAAAAAATTCCCCGGAACATCTATTTTAGCGGCGGATCTCAGCCGCACGGCCATTGAACTCGCGCCGAAACTCGCAAATGTGAATTTCCAAGCGGGAGATGTGGCGAAAATTTTGCGCGAGTTTCAAGTGAAGCCGGGCGCGGGATTGATCGTTTTAGATCCACCACGCACCGGCTGCGAACCCGACGTGATCCATGAGCTGGTGCGCCTAAATCCTAAGCAGATCGTCTACATCAGTTGCAATCCCACCACCTTCGCCCGCGATGCGGAACGGCTCCTTGCCAACGGACAATTCCGCGTGGAATCGGTGCAGGGACTGGACATGTTCCCGCAGACAGAACACGTGGAGCTGATCAGCTCCTTATGCGCCGCAACTTAAAGTTGCTTCAAGGCCCATAGCTGCTATCGTTTGGGGATGCGGAATATCATTATTATGCTGCTCGTGAGTTTTTCCTTTATTTTACCCGGCTGTGCCTCCTGGCTGAGTAAGGGCAAAGTCGACAAAGAACGCGCGGCCCTGCATCTGCAAATCGGCACCGGCTACTTGTCGCAAGGCATGTATCCGCAAGCCATGTCGGAGTTGCTGAAAGCCGAACAACTCGACCCCACCAGTCCGTTGATTTTGAACAATGTCGGCCTGTCCTACTTTGTGCGCGGCAAAACCAAGCAAGCCGAAGGGAAGTTCCGCCTGGCGGTAAAAAACGACAGCAATTACTCCGACGCCAAAAACAATTTGGCGCGCGTGCTTCTCGATCAAGGCAAAACCGAGGAAGCCGTGAAATGGTTGCATTCGGTTG
>JANMVK010000451.1:0-1293 GCA_031392725.1 Pseudobdellovibrionaceae bacterium | reverse complement strand
GGAGAATATCGGACACCTGTTCGCTATTCAGCCCGAAGGTGAAGCGTTTCATGTCAGTCATTTCAGAAGATAAAATCGGATTAGTTTTAAAAACCGCTTTTACAGTCTCAGCCTGCGCGGCCCCCACAAACACGAATAATAAGAGAACCCAACGAACAGACATGCAAACCCCCCTCAGAGTTTTATGGTCGATCAAAAATCGTAAGTTAAAAAACTTGTGTGTGTAAAGTGGGGTGAGAATGTGACGCTGTTGCTCCGTTCACTTCGCTAGCGAAGTGGACACCCTGACTGATTAATAGGTGCGTTACCGAAGGGCTTGGTCGATTGGCCTATACATTGAACCTAAACAGCATCACATCGCCGTCTTGAACGACATAGTCCTTACCTTCAGAGCGGTACTTCCCCGCTTCTTTAACCGCGGCTTCGGCTTTGAATTGGAATAAGTCATTGCAATGATAGGTCTCGGCCCGAATAAATCCTTTTTCGAAATCGGTATGGATCACCGCCGCAGCTTGCGGCGCCTTGGTGCCTTTACGAATCGTCCATGCACGCACTTCTTTTTCACCTGCTGTAAAGTAAGTGATTAGCTTTAACAACGTATACGATTCCCGAATCAAACGATGCAATCCAGGCTCCTTAATACCCATAGAAGCCAAAAACTCACCACGCTCCGACGGCTCCAGCTGCGCGATCTCCGCTTCCATCTGCGAACAGATCGAAAGACTCAAATTGTTTTCCGACTTTGCGCGCTCGCCAACTAACTCAGCCATAGCGCTTTTGCCCGCGAGAAATTCATCTTCCGAAACGTTGCACACATACAAAACCGGCTTGGACGTCAACAAATGCAGATCACGAAGAGTTTCTTCTTCATCTTCCAGCACTTCCACGGTGCGCGCGGGTTTGCCCTCTTTCAAGGCGTCGTACAATTTTTTACAGATATTGAATTCGGATTTGATCTTGGCCTCTTTGGCCGATTGCGCGATCTTTTCAATTTTTTTATAACGTTTTTCAACGGAGTCTAAATCCGCCAGCATCAACTCGGTGTTGATCACATCGATATCGCGAATGGGATCCACCGAGCCATTGACATGAACCACATTGGGATCGACAAAACAGCGCACCACATGAACGATGGCGTCGGTCTCGCGGATGTTGGACAAAAATTTATTACCCAAACCCTCACCCTGCGAAGCGCCCGCGACCAAACCCGCGATGTCGACGAACTCAATAATGGTCGGCACCTGCGATTTGGGTTTAACAAATGCGGAAATCTGCTCCATGCGCTCATCGGGC
>JANMVK010000237.1:0-1151 GCA_031392725.1 Pseudobdellovibrionaceae bacterium | reverse complement strand
GCGAATTCCGCGAACTCGCCGCGGGCGCCTTCCAGCTTCGCGCCGGCCAGGTTCGCGCCGCGAAACATGCCCAAGTCATTGGTCGGCTCATCGAGCACCAGGAGATTGGCTTTAGTCAACATCAAGCGGGCGAGGAGCAAGCGGCTCTGTTCGCCGCCGGAGAGTTTGCGGATCTCGGTTTCCATCTGGTCAAAATTAAATAAAAAGCGCGACAGATAACTGCGCGCATGGATAAAAGTCCCGGCATACTCAACGTGATCGCCTTCGGGACAAATGGTTTTAAACAAAGTCACATTGGGATCGAGCGAATCGCGGTTCTGTTCGAAGTAGGCCACTTGCAAGCGGTCGGCGTGATAAACTTCGCCCTGATCCGGCCCTTCAACCTTAGTCAGCAGCTTAATCAAAGTGGATTTTCCGCAACCGTTGGGTCCCATTAAGCCAATCCGGCTTTTCGGCCCGATTAACATACTGGTGAGCGGCACCACCAGCTGATCGCCGTAAGACTTTTTAATAGCCTTGGCTTCCACTAGTTTTTTAGGATTTTTCTCGGCGGTTTGAAAGTCTAAACGGACTGTAGCGACCTGATTGCGGCTGCCGAGGTCGTCAACCGTGTCAGCCAACTTATGCGTGGCATTGATACGCGCCGTTTGTTTTTTTAAACGGGCGATGGGTCCACGGCGCAGCCATTCGGTTTCCCTCCGCAAAGTATTACGCAGTTTAGTCTCTTTGGTTTCCTGAGCGGAAAGTTGCTCATCGCGAACGGTTAAGAAGGTGGCGTAATCGCCGCGCACACTCATCAGCCCATTCGGGTGGCGGCGGTCGATTTCAATAATCCGGTTGGAGACTTTCTGCAAAAACACCCGGTCATGGGTGATGGTCAGCGTGGCAAATTCCGCCCGCGCCAGCATCTCTTCCAACCAAATGATGCTCTCCACGTCCAAATGATTGGTCGGTTCATCAAGCAGCAATAAATCAGGTTGGCGGATCAATTCCCGCGCCAGCGCCAGACGCTTTTTCCAGCCGCCGGATAAAGTGCTGACCGGAGTTTCCGGATCAAAGTTGGACAGGTCCAACTTTGAGGAAATTTCCTGCGATAGTGCGATTTCCTCCCAATCGTCAGGATCGCGCGAGCCCTCTAGTACAGTGGAATG
>JANMVK010000234.1:0-3604 GCA_031392725.1 Pseudobdellovibrionaceae bacterium | reverse complement strand
GATTCTTATCCCGTCATGGAGTGCGGGAGGTTTGCGAAGGCAGTCAAACGCCCCTGGGTTTAAAACCCGCGTGATCGTGCAGGCCCTCTTGGGAGCGATTAAGTAATTGTCGGCCACCCGCGGTCTCATTTTGATACAACTCATAACAATTTTGTCAGCGCCCTTAGCCCGGTGTTTCGTACTATTCTGCTATTAGGGGGTGGAAAATGAAGCCAGTTTTACATTTAGCCATTTTGCTTTCAATTGGGTTTTTTCCGATTATAGGCAGCGCTGACTCTCCAAGCGGTGCGGGGATGTCTAATGAAGAAGGCAGAGCGATCTGGAAGAAGTGCACGGATGCGGTAAAGAAGAAAGTGGCAGGGGCCACGAGCGGGAAAATCAGCGACGCTCAAAAGCTGAAGTGCCGCGAAGCCGCTGTAAGCGCATTAAAAAAATGTGAGAATGTTCAGCCTGCAGCTACTGAAACAGAGATTAATTTAATCATGGCCAATAATTGTGGAATGGATATTTAAAGCTTGGAGGCGATGATGACTGGACAACGGCTTTTGTTAATAGCTTTCTGCGCTATAGTTGGTGGCGGATACTCATTTCAAGCATCGGCCTACGCAGTCGAGGCGCCCATGCCTCCCGCTGACGAAACAAAACGAATAGAGGCGCAGGCGCACGCCACAAAAGCTAACAGCGCCAGAGCGGCAGGTGACATGGCGACCTACGAGCGCGAAAAGGCCGCCGCTGAAAAGGCGCTCAAAGAGTACTTGAGCCGGGACAATTTCGGCACCAAACCCATGCTGCTGAACTCGAAGCATTTCGCGGATTGATAACCCTCATCTTGTTAACCATTGTGAACACGACCCATGCCAACACCTATTTTACCGCCTGCCAAAAAGACGCCGCAAGCGCGCAGGCCGCGTGTGGTCCCAGTGATCGCTATGAAGGTATGGACAGTCCGGATAAGGTTCGCAGCCTTCTTGAAGACATCAATCGCTATGGCGCTTTTGTCCAAAAATCAGCGGCGTGCGGTCAAATTCCTGCCCATTTTGACAATCAAAAAAAAATGGCCAATGCCATTGCCCAGCTGTCAGATGCCAAAGCCGCCGCCTGCTCCAAAACCCTCGCGCAATGCCAATCCATGTGTACTGAGTCCGCCTTTCGATACGATAACGCTTCGGAAGTTTACGGCCTTCTGGCACTTTCCGATAAGGCCGCCGATGCGTCGAATAAATCGCAGCAAAGCCAATCCGCCGACAGCACTTGTGCCAGTTATGCCAAAAATGTCGCCGATTTTCGGTCCCAAGCTGCAAAAGCTCGGCAAGATGAACAGGCCAGTCTGGTTGGATATCATAAAAGCCTGCAAGACAATCCAGGCGCTAGCAACGGAAATCCCGAGTGCAGTTCGTCGCAAATAGTTGGCCAATCCCAGGGTGGAACGAGCCGGGCGGGGGCATTGCCATTTGGCAATTCTTTAACCCCTAAGCCCCACCAGGGGCCAGATTATGTGCCGCTGCCGTCTTTTAATCTGACCCAACGGCCCGAGGGGTCAACGGACCCGGCGAGTGCCGGCGCCACCTCGCGGAGGCAGCAACAAATTTCATTTGGTACATCGGCTGCTGCTGGTGGGGCCGTTGAATCCAAAAGTCTAACTCAACGGCCACGAGCGTCTGAGGGTTCAATTCCCGCCAACAACGCAACAGGCGGTGCCGGTTCTATGGCTTTGCCAAAGCCTCGGGTAGATGCTGAATCCAGGAAACACTTTCGTAGTTTAGCCAGCGTCCGCGGAGAATTTATCGCACCAAGTGACGGCAAAAATTCAATCCCTTCTGAAGCCACAGTGATAGGAATGCGACCAAGCGCTAACCTGAACACATCGGCAGGCGCTAAAGTTCTGTCAGGCCGGTCCGCCAGCTTACCCGATGGAATTACGCCGGCGCTGGGCCCAGGATTATTCGAAAAAGTGAGCTCCCAATATCGCAAACAGGCGTCAAATCTAAAAATGGATTAAGTTTTCACAAGCTGGGGAAAATCCCGAGCGGCCAGAACAGGCCGGCGGCGGGTCATTGACCCTAGGTCACAATCCTTGGACTTGCTTGGATTCCAGACCTCATAACCGGCAGTTCCAACTGGTGTTAGTATAACCCCACAAAACGCCCAAGCTTCTCTTCATATCGTAATCACAGCGGAAATCTTCTTTCGATTCAACCCCGCTCTATGCTGCAGGACCTAAGACCAAGGGACTTTACGACCGCTAACCTTTTTGGTGTGATCGAAGCATCTCAGTCATATCCCATGGAGGGGAAATGGACGGCCTAGGATTGTTGCGCGTATTGATTGAGTCGACCGGCCTGCCGCCGGAGTCGATTGAAATGGAATTGCAAAAATTGATTATGAAAAACGGCTTTACCGCTGAGACTCTGACCCTGGAACAGGTCAGAGAAATGTTAGTCGATTATCTTCAAAGCACTCTGATCGAAGCCAAGGCCGACGCTAAAACCAGCGCCGCCGCGGGCTAACCGAGCTTTTCAACCACGATGGTGAGTTCAGCCTCAAGACCTTCACCCATTCGCACAAATGCTTTATGCTGGCCTAGGATCTTAATCTGCTCTTCCAAATGAATATCGCGCTTGTCGATTTCGTAGCCGTGCTTTTCCAGCTCTTTGGAAATATCCATGGTGGTTACGGAGCCGAATAGTTTTTCGCTTTCACCGGCGGCATCCAGCTTGAAGGTGAGGGTGATGCCCGCCATCTTCTTGATGATTTCCTGGCGTCCGGCGACGGCCTTTTTCTTTTTAATGTCGGCGACTTTCTTCAGATGATTCCATTCGCCTTCGCGTTTCTCGGTGGCGGCGACGGCCAGTTCGCGGGGGAACAAGAAGTTCCGCGCAAAACCTGTTTTCACATTCACCAATTCGCCGACCTTGCCAAGATTCTTGACGTCTTTCTGCAAAATCACCTTCATAAAATCCTCGCTTCTTAAGTTTCTTTGTTAAATTCCGGAGTCCGTTTATCCAAGCGGCCGCGGAAGTCGAGCCAGTAGTCCATTAGTCCCACCAAGCTCACGAACAAAAACAAATGCACCACGATCAAAACCATAAACACAAACTGCCAAAAGGAACCCATGCGCAGGCGCTCAAAAAGGCGCGCTACCACGGCGATGCCCTGGAAGAAAAACATAACAAACGTCACATTCATGACGTTGGCCGACACGGCCGCTAAACCGCGCACTTCAAAACCACCGAAGGTGCCAAGTAACGACAAAATAAACAGCCACACCACCGGATCGGGCATCCGCAGCGTCAGGAGCTGCTGACGCATCGTCGGCTGCACCGGATCGGGTTTACCGGGCTCCATGGAGGTCAAGCGTCCCTCGAGCAACACCGCCACATAAATCGCGCCCATCCACATAATCAGAATAATACTCGGCAGCTGCATCATTAGATCGGCATAGTTGATCTGAATGTTGGCGTTAATTTTTGACAGCGGCTCGAGCAGGGATTCCATCGTACTTTGCACCATGGTTGTCCACTTCGGGCCGATGCGCGACACCCACAGCGCGATAGCGCCGGCACCGATCAAAGCATTAAGCAGCAGGGTGAAAAACGCGCTGAGC
>JANMVK010000181.1:0-3923 GCA_031392725.1 Pseudobdellovibrionaceae bacterium | reverse complement strand
AAACCGAGCTGCAAATTGTAAACTCGGTGATACGCAAATGGGTATTGGTTGGAATTCTATAGGAACTGGCGCCGAGCGCCGGCTGGACTGCAATACATAGGGCGGCTAGAGCGAATAGAAACAATCTCGGCACATTATATTTTTCGCTGGCCGCATCTCACTGTCAACCCGTAGACTAGGCCATGGCCTCGCCTACAAAAATTGCTGTGTTAACCAGCGGTGGTGATGCACCTGGCATGAACGCCGCCATCCGCTCCGTAGTCCGTACCGCCATCACTTCAAAAATCGAAGTGATGGGCGTGCTCAATGGCTACGGTGGACTCTTGCAAAATAAATTTATCGGCCTGTCGATGAGCTCGGTGGCCAATATTATTCAACGCGGCGGCACCATTTTAAAATCGGGCCGCGCTCCTGAATTTTTAAAGCCCGACTCGCGCGCGCAGGCCGCGCAGAATTTACGCGCGCATGGAATTGAAGCTTTGATTGTGATCGGTGGCGACGGCACTTTTAACGGCGCTCAATTGCTTTATCAAGAGCACCAATTCCCGGTGGTGGGAATTCCCGGCACCATCGACAATGATATTTTCGGCACTGAAGAAACCATCGGCTTCGACACCGCGATCAACACCGCGTTGGAAGCCATCGACCGCATTCGTGATACGGCCGCCAGCCATGACCGTTTGTTTATCGTGGAAGTCATGGGCCGCGATTCCGGATTTATCGCCATTGATGTGGGCCTGGCCGGCGGCGCCGAAGAAGTTTTTATTCCGGAGACCATGACCAACGTGGACCAAGCCATTCAGTCGATCAAACGCGGCGTCGCGCGCGGAAAATCTTCGAGCATTATTGTTTCGGCCGAGGGTCAAAAAGTCGGCCGCGCTTATGATCTCGCCGAGCAGATCCGCCGCAAAGCGGGCTTTGAAGCGAAGGTTTGTGTGCTAGGGCATATTCAGCGCGGTGGCCCGCCTTCAGCGCGCGATCGCATTTTAGCCAGCCGCTTCGGTTTCTCCGCCGTACGCGCCGTTCAACAAAATAAAGGCGGCGTGATGGTAGCCCTGCAAGCGGGCCATGTGGATTTGGTGAATTTAAAAGATTGCCTCGGGAAAAAACGGCGTGTGCCGAGCGAGTTGATTGAACTCGCTCAGCTGCTGGCGCATTAAATTACTGCGACATTAATTGTACGGCCCAACTCACGCGCGATGCGGCGCCGGTGCCGCCGGTCACAAGCCTAAGTCCGATCTCATCGCCCGGAACAACCGTAACGAAGTTAACCGTGTCATTGCAAGAGTCGACGGCGGAGGTAACTGTACACGTAACCGAAGTGGCGACGCCGTTCTTCATAATTGTATATACCCAATTGCTACCCGGAGTCTGACTCGCTTTCACGTGGAAATTAGCAACCACTCCTGGCTGGGCTACTAAACTTCGCGTCACTCCCGGGGTGTCCGTCCCGCTAATCATCTCCACAGACCCCATCAACGCTCCATAGTAAGTCGCACTCGTGCTGAATGCGCCGGTTCCCAAGCTGCTATTGAGGCTGTTGCCGGCGTAAAGCGCGGACGGACCCATGGGAACTTGCTTCCACGCCGTACCGTCACACATTTCAATTTTCTGAGGGCCATTGTTATAGCGGAGTGAGCCTTCTTTAGGAGCCGAACAACCCTGCAAGGAATTACCCAGTTGTATATCGCCGGCGAAATAAGATGGAGCATCCGGATCTTCGACGTACAGCGAATATTTATTGGTGATGGCGCCGGAAGTGTCATCGATCATTCCAATTTTGACTCCGTAGCCGTTAGTGATTGAACCTCCGCCAGTGTAATTCCCAACGGCGAAATAAGCTCCCATGGCATTGCTGATATTTCCCGTGCCGATTTTGGCGACGGAACCCTGCAGACCGATAGCGTTGCTGATAATTCCCGTACTATCATTATTAACGGAGGCACTTAAACCAACGGCCGTAGTGACCGTGCCATTCCCCGCGTTGTTGGCGGAGGAAACGGTACCCGTCATCGTTCCCGACAGAGAACTGGCCGAATTGGACACGGCCTGATTCCACGCTCCTTGAACAACAGCCGAACTGGGGGAAGCGTGCTGCGAGGTCGCCACCGAGCGGGCATTGACCACATTACCGGTGGTAGCCGTGATGTTCTGTGCGACTTCAAACCGGGCGCCGGGCGATGTGATGCCGATGCCGACATTTCCGTTCTGTGTGATCCGCATGGCTTCCGCACCATTGGGCGTGAAGCGCATTGGGTAAGCACCGTTGGTCTTCATTTCCATAAAGTTGTTGGTATTGTCCCAGAAGAGCAATCCAGTGATAGAAGTTGCCTGGTTCTCGAATTCTAAACCTGCGTAACCGCCGGCGTTAGAGGAGCTGAGCCGCAAGGGGATCGCCGTAGTCGTGCCGTGGACGTGAAGTTTTTCGCCTGGCGTTGTCGTGCCGATGCCGACATTACCATTGGCATCCACGCGGATGCCTTCAGCGCCGCCGTCGCCGCTTAAATAGTTGGCGCCGAGTTGAATATTGGTCGTCGCAATATGGTTGCCCATGTTGTCGGCGCCGCCGTCAACTGATGGAATCCATGAGGAGCCATTCCATTTTAAAACTTGGTTGGTTGTCGCTCCACCTTGATTGATCAAATTTGGATTTAGAGTAATGGCGATAGGTACAGTTGCAGCGGCCGTCAAACGGCCCTGAGGATCGACCGTAAAAGTGGCCACGGAAGAGGCTGAACCGTATGAACCGGACCCAACAGACGTATTCGCAAGTGAAATAGATCCACTAGACGTGATCGGCCCGCCGGCTAAACCAACCCCGGTTGACACCGAGGTTACAGATCCGCTGCCGGCCGCATCCGCCGCCGGCAACCAAGCGGCGCCGTTCCACTTCAGCACTTCGCCGGTGCTCGCTCCGTTTTGATTAATCGCAGCGGGATTAAGGCTGGTGAGCACGATGGCTTGATTGCCCGCGGCCGTCAAACGGCCCTGGGCATCAACGGTAAAAGTGGCAACCGAAGTCGCCGAACCAAATGAACCAGATGTAATCCCCGTATTAGTGAGAAAAATAGATCCATTGGTGGTAATCGGTCCGCCGGCTAAACCAGTGCCGGTCGTAACAGACGTGACTGTGCCGCCACCGCCGCCACCGGTGCCGACCACAACCATATTGGTCCAAGCGCCGTTTTCAAAAGCTTCGAATTTTGCCAGAGAGGTATTGTAGCGGATCATGCCGTCCACACCCGAGGGTCGTGCGCCCGAAGTGTCGCGTGGAACAATCATGGAGCTCGCGCTCGACCCGGTGCCACGGATTTCAAATGCCGCCCCGGAAGTGATGGTTGAGGTGCCGATCCCTACGCGACCGTTAGCGTTAACAAACACGCCTTCATTGCCGCCGTCGCCGCTTAACCAATTGGAGCCAAGTTGAATATTGGAGATGGCGACATGGTTGCCCAAATTGTCGCTACCGCCGCCTGGCGTTTGGGGCAACCACGCCGATCCGTTCCAGGTCAAAACCTGGCTCGTCGAGGGAGCCGCCGGGGAAACATTGAAACCCTGAATCTGATTGATATTAGGTAAAAGTCCCACGGGAACTTTTGCGGCGCCATCGAGTTCAACCAAATCTCCAACTGCGGTTCCGTAGAATTTAAGTGCCGCCGTTCCCAGACCGGTGATATCACCCGCATTTAAAGTCACGGCGCCGGTTTTTCCAGCAACCGATGTCACGGGGAAGCTTCCGCCACTAACATCCGCCGCCGGTAACCAAGCGGCGCCGTTCCACTTCAGCACTTGGCCAGGGGTCGCTCCGTTTTGGTTAATCACGGCCGGATTCAAGCTGGTAATCGAGATGGCCTGATTGCCCGCGGCCGTTAAACGGCCCTGGGGATCAACGGTAAAAGTAGCAACCGAAGTCGCCGAACCGT
>JANMVK010000116.1:0-2484 GCA_031392725.1 Pseudobdellovibrionaceae bacterium | reverse complement strand
AAAATGAACTGGAAGAAAAACAAAATACGCATTCTTCTGGTCGCTCTGTTGCCCGTTGTACTGTGGGGCGCATTGCAAAAACCCAAGCCGGTCGAGCCCAAGCGCGAGCCGGGATCGCAGAACAGCATTTCTTTCGACAATCTGACCCCGGAACAAAAAAACGTGGTGAAGGACTCCTTCCATCTCGCGCGCAACCTTTACGTGCAGGGCAAATATGCGCTGTGCCTGACGGAGCTGGCGAAGGTGCACGAAACCATCCCGCAATTTGAGAACTCCAAAGAGCTCCAATCGTTCTGCGAGCAAGGCTTGGAGCTGGTGCGCCGCCAAGAGGATCTCGACCGCAAAGAGCGAGAGCGCGCGCTGATTGAACAGCAGATCACCGGCTATGTGGAAGGCTGCAAGCAAAAGCTCACGCCGACCGCGACCGTGGATGAAACCCGTCAGTGTTTGGCCGAGGCCATTGTGCTGGCACCCGAGCACAATCTTGTGATCGAGATGATCCACTCCGCGCAGATGCATGAGGAAGAAGCCAAATTTATGTCCGACCAGAAACGGGCGGAAGAAGGCCGCATGCAAAAGGGCTTCAGTCATTACAAAAAGGCCACTGAAATGTACAAAAACGGCAAACTGGCTGCCAGCATCACCGAACTTGAGAAATATGTGAAGACCGATTACCCGAAAAACACCGACAAAAAAGACGATGCCCGCCGGCAGATTGCTTCGATCAAGTCGGAATTGAAATCCAAAGTGGGATTTTTGATCGATGAATGTAAAGCCAAGGCCGTTAAAAACAAATTTAAGGAAGCCTACATCTCCTGCAAAAAAGCCATGGACGAAGACCCGAAAAATCCCGAAGGCAAAGACGTGATGGATAAAATGATCAACGAACTGCGCCGGGACATGAAGACCATCTATGAAGACAGCGTGCTTGAAGAAAGTTTAGGCAACGTCGACACGGCCAAGGAAAAATGGAAGAAGATCATGGCCGATGATTTGGAATTTGATGACTATTACATTAAGGCTAAGTCCAAGTTGCAAAAATACGGCGGTAGCCAATGAGGATCGTGGCTACCTTAGCGGCTGTAATCCTCTCCACCGCGGCTGGAATCTTCTGGTATGGGAACTCTGGGGAAGAGTCCCAACCGGCAACAGAGCCTGAACGCGACGTCGCCAATGCGCCGGCCCGACCCACCTCCAAAGAGTCACTTGAGCAGCGCATGAAATCCATTTATCAAGACAGCGTGATTGAAGAAGGCATGGGCAGCATAGCGTCCGCGAAGCAAAAATGGAAAATGATCATCGCCCAAGATCTTCCCAAAGGAAAATATTCCATCATGGCCCGTGGGAAATTAAAAAAATACGGAGACGGGCCGTGAGCGAAATGGATGAGCGGTCCTACAGCGGCAAAATATTCCGCCCGAAACCGGAGATCTTCCTCGAGGAAGACGGTTCCTTCGGCGTGATCGCCACGCCGTGGGGTCCGCGCCAAGGCGCCAAGCGGGTGATTGAAATATTAAAAGATTATGTATTATCGGCGCGCCAGGATATGGAAGCGACCTCCCCGTTCCAGAAACTGAGCTGCATCTCACCCTTGGCCAACAGTTTGCGGGTGGGAATGATGCTGGCCAACGACTCGCTCTACCGCGAGGAAAATAAGTCGGAATACATTTCGGGCGTGGAAGTGCTGGTGTTCGCCCACCAAATGAATGAACTGGCCTTCGCTCAGGTCGGGCATCCCAATTTCTTTATCGCGCGCCGGGGTTGCCCGTGGATACCGCTCAGCGTGCAGGTCGATATGTCCACCGAATTGAGCGAGGCCGATCACACCCTGGCCCCGCTGCCGCAAAATTTGATCGGCATGCACACCACCACCAACTTAAATATTTCCAGCTTCAAGACCCAACCCGCCGATAAACTTATTTTTCTCAGTCACTCGCACGTGTCTCACCCCCTGTATTCCACGCCGTTTGAAAAGACCTCGGTGGACGAAGTGACCGACTCGCTTGCCAAACGCTATCCCGAGCTTCCCTTCTGGCTGGGCGTATACTCCCTCGCCGGCTAAAAATCCCAGACTGGACCTTTGGCCCACATTGAATTATCGGGCTCGCGGACGGATAATTGATCTAATGGATTTAGTGTACGGTCCGGTGACGTCGCAACGGTATGGCTCAACTGTGGGAGTGAATCTCCTCGGCGCCGACAAAGTTTGTTCTTACAACTGCGTTTACTGCAGCTTGGGTCCCACCGTATTGACCATGAACAAAGTGCGCAAGGACCATGTGTTCCCCGCGCTCGACGACATCCGCACCGCGTTCCGCACTTACATAAAAAAATCAGTGAGCATGGATGCCGTGGTGGTATCGGGCAACGGCGAGCCGACGCTCTATCCGGAATTTGATGAAGCCATGAAGATGATCAACAGCCTGCGCGACGAGCATATGCCCAACAAACGCGTGATTGTACTCACTAACGGCGCTCATCTCG
>JANMVK010000851.1:0-3269 GCA_031392725.1 Pseudobdellovibrionaceae bacterium | reverse complement strand
CTCGGCGAAGGGTTTCCGTTATTCCTTCGCCCGTGGCTTTTTGGGCCCGAGCCAGAAGGTCTTCGGGCAAATGAGCCGTTATCTTTTTGATTTTTTTGGCATTTTCCATATCTCTATAATGCCATATTTGATGCCATAACTCAATATGGCAGTTTGATACATGAGTCAGCATACATTGGGCACATTGCAATTTGGGTTCATCTATCAGTGGCAATTGAAATGGCTTTGGGAGAATTCATGTCCGCATCTCGGACAGCCCGGCTGGCTGCCCGACTGCCCGACTCCTACTGAGTCAGCCGCGGATTGCGCTGAATAACCGCCTTAGCCTCAATCTCCCGAGACCAATTCTCAATCAAATCCGAAGACTTTTTATAGGCGACCATCCGGTCAATCCCCTCAACATCAACATTCGAATCCGCAACTTCCTTCCAAGAAATCACATCGACAATCAAATGCCGGCCAGAATTATCGATCAACTGATTGACCAATCCCCCGCCTTTGCCTTTGCGCAAAACCGCGCCCACCACGGCTTGGCTATCGCCCAGCTTGGGAACACTGACGGAAGACAAATCAAATTCGCCAGACTCGGTCCATTTCATTCCGGCTTTGTTGAGCCACGCATCGACATCACCCTTATTGCCTTTTTCCACTAAGGTGCGAAGCTTCGCCATAATTTCGCCCTGCTTAGTTTGCAGCAGAAGTTTGCGAGCAATATCACCTTCAACAGCCGGGAGCGTTTTGGTCGCGGACGGCAATTTTTTATCGAGCATAATAATATGGTAACCGAAATTAGTTTGCACCGGATCGCTGATCTGGCCTTCTTTCATGGCGAACGCCACGTTTTCAAATTCAGGGATCATCCTGCCGTGACCGAATTCGCCCAACTCCCCGCCTCTATTTTTGGAGCCTGGGTCATCACTGTGCTTGGCCGCCATTTGCGTGAAATTTTGCGCCGTCACCTGTTTTTTAATTTCGGTGGCCATCCGCTTGGCTTCGGCATCGGGCCGTTTGTCGTCGATCCGGATTAAAATATGTTTAGCTTTAACCCGTTCTTCGTCGGTAAATTCCACTTTGTTGTCGTTATAATACTTTTCAATCTGCACGCGGTTGGCGCTGATAAACGCCTGCACCTCGGTGTTGTCCATCAGTCCGGGACGTTTTAAATCGTCAGTGGTCACTTCGACGAAACGGATATTGACCTTTTGGTTGGCCAAAACGCGGCTGCGGCGCAGTTCCTCACGCGTGGGAGCGGCCGAGCCGACAAACAATTCCTGGACCTTCTGGGTCACGATTTGTTTGCGGATCTGGCGCTCAAAATCCTCGGTGGAAAGATTCATATTGATTAAAAATTGGCGGTAGCGGTCCTTAAGAAAGCGGCCGTTCTCCGATAAAAATGGGATTTGCAAAATTGTATCCCGCACTTCCGCGTCGGCGGCGCGGACACCGCGCGAGGTGGCGGCCTGATAAACCAGCTCGCCCAAAATCAGTTCATCCAGCGCCCGTTTGCGCATTTGCTGCGACAGCATTTTGCGCTGCGCTTCGGGAAATTGATCAAACTTTGCTTTAGCATTTTGCTCGATGTTGTCGACACGCCCACGATATTCCGAAAGTGAAATGGCGCTGTCGTTGACCATCGCGGCCACGCCGCCGGCGTCATCGGCGCCATCGCGGTTGCGGCCCAAATCCGTGAGAGCGAACACCGCGATAATCGCGGCAAACATACCTGTGGCGATCCAGCCTTTGAGTGAAAACTGATCACCGGTGCCGATCTTGCCGATTTTTCCAAACATTTTCTACCTGACCCTGTGAATGAGAAACGGCACTCAGATTCCAAATTTTTCGTGCAATTTTCAAGGACATTGTTAGCCTATTGAAAATGAACTTTTTCACCTTTGATTTGCGCAAAGTTTTCCTGATCATCGCCCTGGTGGTGGCGCCCCTGATCGCCATTAACGTGCAGCGAAAGTCGGATGAGGAGCTGTGGTTCACCCGCCCCTTCGCCTTCGCGGCGTCCCTGGTTCAACAGGGCTTTTCCAGCTTCAGCTCCGGTGTTCGCGGCACGACCGCCATGTACATCGACCTGATCGGGATCAAAAAGCAAAACGAAGTGTTTAAGACGCAGCTGGCGGAACTCAACGCTCAATTGGGCGCGCTAACCGAGCTCAAACTGGAGAATGAGCGCCTGAGCCAGCTTCTCGGCTTCAAACAGACCTCAAAAATGAACCTTTTGGCCGCACGGGTGATCGCCCGCGACCTGCTTCCTGACCACAATACCATCACGGTCGACCGTGGGCAGAGCCACGGAGTGCAAAAAAATATGGCAGCACTCACCATCGGCGGCGTGATTGGCTACACATTTAGGGTGGAGAACGACACCACTCAAATTTTGTTACTCACCGACACCTATGCGGTAATTGACGCATTAGTTCAGAGATCGCGAGCTCGGGGATTTATCGAGGGCGGCGGTCGAAGTAATGCCCGGCTGCGCTATTTAAAGCGCAGTGATGACGTCAAAGTCGGCGATTTGGTGGTGACTTCCAACTTGTCGAATATTTTTCCCAAGGGTTTTCCCATCGGAACCGTCACCTCCATCGATAAAAGCCGCTATGGGATGAGCCAGGATGTGGAAATCAAGCCGGCCGTTGAACCTCTCAATCTTGAAGAAATTTTCATCGTGCTCAACGCCAATCACCAGGATCTGACTCCGAAGCAGGGAGTGGAAGAGTGAAGGTGCCATGGTTCTGGCTGATCAGCATTGCTCTGGTCATGGCCACGGCCATTTTGCTCAACGGCGTCCAATGCGCTTTCTGGTATTTAATTTTCGGCAGTTTTCCACCGCCGCTGATGTGGCTGGTGGTCCTGGTTTACATGTCCGTCACGCGCACCTTATGGGAAGCCACGCTGATGACTTACTTGCTGACTCTAGTGAACACCTCATTCACCGCGTTCCCGTTTGAAGCGTTGCTGGTTTATTCGCTGGCGCTGATGTTTATGCTGATGTTGATCCGGGAACGCGTGTTCTGGGGTGGACCGACGTATTTTATGCTGATGGTGGGAGTCGCTTCACTGACCGCGCCGATTTTATATTGGATCGCCTCGCGCTGGTTTGATAAAAATCCGGTTTTTATCCCGCAGATTTTTGATTGGCTGATCTCCGGGCTGTTGACCATGCTATTCAGTTTGCCGATTTACCGCTTGTTCCAATTTTTTGATGTGGTGGCCTCGCAGGACGCGGGTTCCGAAGGCCACATAGGACCGCGATGAAAGAT
>JANMVK010000663.1:0-5532 GCA_031392725.1 Pseudobdellovibrionaceae bacterium | reverse complement strand
AACCCGACGCCGCCATTAGGATTAAGTTGAATATTTTTTTCATGGAGGGGTTCTAGTTAAAGTTTTGGGCATCAGTAAACATTAATGCTATTTAAACGTCCGGGATGCGTAATTCGAACACGCTGCCGGTGCCGGGAGCCGAACTCAAAAGAATAAGATCTCCGCCCATACTCTTGGCCAAGCTCCGGGACAGCGCTAACCCAAGGCCCGCGCCTTCTTGACCAGCCGCGCGCTTTTCACGCCAGAAGGGCTGAAAGATCCGGGCCAAATTTTCCGGACTGACCCCAATGCCGGTGTCGGCCACGCTTATCACCAGCTCCTGCTGGTCGGAAAGGCTGGTCGATAGCGTGATTTGACCACGGTCGGTAAACTTCACGGCGTTGCTCAGTAAATTGATCAAGATCTGTTGCACCTTTAGGGCTTGAAGGCAGGCCCGCTCAGGCGTGCCGGACGAATGGCAAATGGTCAGCTCTAGGTTTTTCTCCCGCAGCTTTTCAGCGACCATGTCCGTCGCGATTTTGATCTGGTCATTCAAGTTCACCAGTTCAGGATTTTCCTCCATGGCGCCGAGATCGGCGCGCGACAACAACAAGACATTGTCCACCAGCTTTTTAAGGTAGTCGCTGTTGCGGCGGATGACCTGGGCGTAATGTTTGACCGTCTCATCCGCCCCCGCCAACCCCTCCAACTCGGCGGCGAAACCGGCGATATTGGACACCGGGGCGCGGATCTCATGGCTGGCATCGCCGAGCTTGTGGATCAATTCTTCGTTCTGTAGTCCCAGCTCCACCGAACGCAAAGTCTGCCGGTGCACATTGCGCGCGACGAGCATCATCAAGACCAAATACAAAGAGGCCAAACCCGCCATCATCAGATACTGAGCTTGATTCTCATACAGCAGCCGGCCGATCAAAGGGCCCACGGACAGCATCAGAAAAACGTAAGTCAGGCGCAAGTTCACAGCATAGGCGCCGACCGCGCCGGAGCTCAGGCCGGCAATAATAAAAACCGTCACCGCCAGATGAAGGCTGGACTCAGGCACCAAAAACACCGAGGCCATGATCCCCCACAATAAGGCCGACAAACCAATGCCCATGTAGAGGCACATGAATTTGTGCCTGATATCATCTTTAGAAAAATTCTGAAGGACTTTGAGCCAGCGCCGTTGGCAGTTCCAACGGAACACCGCAAGCGCCAACGAAGCCGCCACCCAAATTAATAAAGGTGTCGTAGGAACAATGAGCCAACTGAGACCGGCGTAAACCGCGACATTAACGACGACTGCCACATAGGCCAGAAGGCTCTGACTAAGAATGAGCGAGAGCGCCGAGATCTGATATCTCAGACGCTGAAGACCCAATGGCTCCATCTGCATACGGGGCAATTATAGTCCCGATTGTAAACACCTGTCATCTATTGCGGTCTGCTATTTAAACATGAGTTATTTACATGTTAGCATCGGCGTTCTTGGGGCTTTCCGCCGCGTTCCGACCGCCATCCCCGCTAGGGCAGAAACTGCAATTTCTCCGCCGGCAAAGGCAGCCGGCAAGTGTCGCGGCGGCCGAACCAGAGATAGCGGTTCTTGGCGATGTAACGGTAAACCAGGTCACGCAAGAATTTGGGAATCATTAGAAGAATTTTGGCCAGCGCATAGATCCCGCCCAATTCGGCAAGAATCAAAATCGCGGCGGTGGAGCGGATATAGAATTTCCCCTCGTGTTCAAAAACTATGGTGCCCAGGCGCTCGCGGTGCTCCTGGGGAACGCGTGCCGCGGATGTGGTTCCCTGAAGAGGGGCAAAGCGCAGTTTATGATGCTCATCGCGCCGGATAAGGTAATCCACAAAGCGGTTGCACAGATTGCAATGTCCGTCGAAGTAGATCACGTTCATAAGCTAAATCCTTTTCTCCATTAAAATCTTCTCAGCTTTATCATAATTCTCGGGTGGAACATAGATCCGGTCAATCCGGCGCGTGTTCTCGTAATTCGAGAAAATCTCGGTGGTCTGCTCAATTGGAATCGGATCGGATTTAAAATCGTACTTGTCGACCACGTAAATCTGCAGGGCTTTATCAATTTCTGAACCGCCGTGATATTTGCTTAAGCGCGCCTGCGAATTGGAGTGAATCACGGAGATTCCCTCCTGCTCCAGCGCCGACTTCATTTTTGCCGGGCGTTCGGTCTCGTCGTTGGAGTGCAGTTCAAACAGCATGCGGTACGGGCGGCGCTCCACCATGCGGCGGGCCCACTCATTGTCGACCTTATTTAAATGCTGGAACAGCGCCCAGTCGGTGCAGTCGACATAGGCCTCGATATCAGAAGGCACCGCGAAGGAACAATCTTTTGAGGTGAAGTAACGGTAAAGCAGCTCTTCAAAAATAATGCTCTTGTGATGGAAGTACACCATTAAGTGCATATGGTGGCGCGCCAGCAGAAAATCATCAAAGGTGTAAACCGCGCGGCGGTTTAAAGCTAAATGCAAACGGCCGTCGACTTGGTGATAGGTTAAATTTCCCAGCAGCCATTCCAATTCCACTTTGCCGTAGTTGGTTCCGCAGAAATAAGCGTCGCGCTCCAGATAGTCCATGCGGTCCACATCCATTTCGGAGCTGACCAGCTGGGATAAGATTGTGCGGAAATCCATGCCCGCGTCTTTGAAAAAATCGTCTTTGTCTTTCAGGGTTTTATCGATCAGGCAGGCGATATGGTAAGGCTCGATGTCTGAGAAATTTTTCTTTAAGACTTCGGTGAGCGACGAGTCCGTCACAAATTTAATCGTGTAATCTTCGTGATCCGCCTGGCGCGAGATATCCACCGGTTTTACCCGCTGGGAATACACTCGTACCTTTAAGTCTTCCAACGGCGGCATCACTTCTTCCGAAGCATGCGACAACGGACCGTGTCCTATATCATGGAGTAAAGCCGCGAGCCGGACGGCTTGGCGCAAGCGGGCGCGGGTGCTTTCTTTGCTAAACTTCAGAGCGCCAAAAATATTATCGAACGCAATCCCCGCTAAATGGCATACACCCAGCGAATGCAGGAACCGGTTATGGGTAGCCCCAGGAAAACTAAACTCAGAAAACCCAAGTTGTTTAATGGCCCGCAGGCGCTGGTAGGCCTTAGAATCCAAAACCGCCACTTCCGCGTCGGCCAGCGCTATATGCCCATGTACAGGATCCCTAACGTCCATGACTCTCCCAATATGAGACTGACCGTCTCATTGTGAATCCTATTCCTATCTGGCTTTAGGTCTAGCTCCAATAATCCGAAGAGATATCACGCTCTTTTGACGTGGTACGTTACTGAAAGGTTATGTCTATATGAATGCCGTTGCAGCAAGACCCCAGATCCTCGTGATCGACGACGATGAATCCATGCGATTTATGCTCCAATCCAAACTATTTGCCAGTGGCTACAATGTGACTCTCGCCGCTAGCGGCTCTCATGCGCAGCAGATCTTTCAGACCGGCAAAGAGTTTGATCTGGTTTTGTGTGATCTCAAAATGCCGCTGAAAAACGGCATCGATGTTTTGAAATTTATGAAAGACAAAGACATTTCCACACCGACTATTATTGTAACCGGCTTTCCAGAGCGCGATAAATCATCGCGGCTGCCCAAATGGGCGTACAAGATGTACTGGTTAAACCCGTCCGTCACCAAGAACTCATGCGAATGATTCGCTCAAAGCTGGGGCTCGAGGATGAGGGCGAAAAACAAGCGGCCTAAAATATCCATTTTGCATGAGGAAATCCCCAAGCACGTTCAGGAGCTGATGCATCTGACTCGTTTGGCGGAGATGGGGCGTTTAAGCGCGTCCGTCGCCCATGAAATCAATAATCCTTTAATGGTGGCGCAGGGTTTCGCCGAGAACGTGGAATTGCTGTTAGACAAAGACAATTTTTCCCGTGATGAAATCCGCATTCAGGTTTTGGAAATCATCAAAGCCTGCCAGCGCATGAGCCGCATTATCAATAAAATGAACCGCATGTCGCGCAACCAAAAGCTGCGCCTGCACATTGTCGACGTGGCCGAAGTGGCTTTGAACGCCGTGGATTTTTTAAAAGTTCAGATGGCGGAACTCGACGTGCAACTTGAATTCGACTTTGACCGGCCCCTGCCGATCAAGTGCGATGCCGTGCAGATCGAGCAGATTATCCTTAATATATTGAGCAACGCGATATTCGCGCTGGAACAAGTGCCCCATGACCGCAAAATTAAAATTTCATTCCAGGAAATGGGCGAGTGGCAGCAGATCCGCGTGTGGAATAACGGCCCTCCCATTCCCGATGATGTGAAGCTGCAGCTGATGACGCCGTTTTTCACCACCAAGAACGAAGAGCAGGGCACCGGCTTGGGACTGGCGGTCAGCAAGGCCATTATGCAGGTGCACGAGGGCGACCTCACCTGCTCCAGCACGGACAACACGGGCACGGAATTTCTATTGTCCTTTCCCCGGCCCAACGAGAATCCGTGGCAGCAGGTGGAACGTGGTCAGGGTGGCACTGTTGTTCTAATCGATCGCCAGCAGAATTACCGCAAGACGTTGCAGGAGAAGTTTAAGCTTTTAGGGTTCACCGTGGAGGCTTTTCAGGACTATAAACTGGGGGTTGAGGCCGCCATCAACAAAAAGGTCATCGGCGTCTTTATCGACGTTATACCGGGCATGCCCGAAAGCGTTTCTTATGTTAAAAAGCTCCGCCATGATCTGGGGCCCACCGCCCTGATTTTCACCATGTCCAATTATCCATCAGCCCGCGACATGAAATACGACCTGAAGAAGAATGGGGCCACGGATTGCTTCGAAAAACCCATCCATGCCGATAATTTCGTTTATATCTTAAAGCTGCTTGATGCCGCTTTAAAGCCCGCCGCCCTCCCGGCTGAAAAACTCGCCGCATAATTTACGCCTAGACTTCCAATTTTGTCGTGGTTCGCGATATTGTGGGCCCATGAAGCAATACCAAGATCTAATGCGTTTTGTACTCGAGAATGGCACCGGCAAAGAAGACCGCACCGGCACGGGCACCCTATCGGTGTTCGGTCACCAAATGCGCTTTGATCTGGCCGCCGGATTTCCGTTGGTCACCACTAAAAAAGCCCATTTAAAATCCATCGTGCATGAGCTGCTGTGGTTTTTGAAGGGCGAGACCAACACCAAATATTTACAAGAAAACAAAGTGCGCATCTGGGATGAGTGGGCCTCACCCGAAGGTGAACTCGGCCGCGTGTACGGCGCTCAATGGCGCCACTGGAAACGGCCCGATGGCACTGAGTTGGACCAGATGAAGGAAGTGGTTAAGAGCATAAAAGAAAATCCCAATTCACGCCGCCATTTGGTGGTGGCTTTTAATCCCGGTGAATTGGATCAAATGGCGTTGCCTCCGTGCCATGCGTTTTTCCAGTTTTATGTGGCGGGCGATAAATTGTCCTGCCAGCTTTATCAGCGCAGCGCCGATATCTTTTTGGGAGTGCCGTTTAATATCGCCAGTTACGCTCTACTGACCATGATGATGGCGCAAGTGTGCGGGTATA
>JANMVK010000659.1:0-1275 GCA_031392725.1 Pseudobdellovibrionaceae bacterium | reverse complement strand
CGATGCCCTCAGCGTCAAAAAAACCGGTGGTGGCCGGAACGCTCTGGCGCGAACTTTTCGAGCCCTGCGGACCGCAGGCTGAGCTTAATGCGCAAATGGCTAATATCCCTAACTTTAACCGCACTTAGGAGGCCCTCCTTGGAGCCCGTACAGGTCAGGAGCAAGGCCGAGGCCACCAAAGCGGCTTATGTGTTTGATTTCAGACCAAAAAAGGTTGCCAAAAACGGCTTAAAAGACGAATTTGGGCGCCATGGATTCCAATCTGAAAGTCACTCCGCTAAAAGACGAGCATATCCGCTTGGGCGGCAAAATGGTCGATTTCGCCGGCTGGTATATGCCCGTCGAATACGAAGGCCTGCGCCATGAGCACGCGGTGGTGCGGGAGAAAGTCGGATTGTTCGACGTTTCCCATATGGGCGAAGTGCGGATCAAGGGACCAAAAGCTTTGGCGACCGTGGAATGGCTGACAACTAATGAAGTGGCAAAACTTAAAAAAAATCAGGCGCAATATACGCTTCTCCCCAATGACAAAGGTGGAATTGTTGACGACCTGATTGTGTACTGCGTGGAAGAAGGCGTTGAGTATTTGCTGTGCGTGAATGCCTCCAACATCGATAAGGATTTTGCTTGGATGGTGAAAAACAACCGAGGCGCGGAAATCCTCAATGAAAGCTCCAGCTGGGGCCAAATCGCGGTGCAGGGACTCTTGGCGATGAAACTGGTGGAGCGGATTTTCCCCGGTGAAATGCCCCCTTCCTTCGAATACCGCTCAGCTAAATTGGGCGGCGATACGGTCTTGATCGCCCGCACCGGCTACACCGGCGAAGACGGCGTGGAGATTTTTGTGCCTGCTGGCCGCACCACGGATCTGTGGCGCCAATTGCTGGACAAGGGCGCCGACCTTGGCGTTGAGCCGATTGGTTTGGGCGCGCGCGACACTCTGCGCACGGAAATGAAATATCCCCTTTACGGGCATGAGTTGAATGATACGACTAATCCCTATGCCGCAGGCTTAGGTTGGGTGGTAAAGCCCAATAAGAAGGATTTTATCGGCCGTTCCGAGATTTTAGCGGAGCGTGAAAAGGGCTTGAAGCGCAAGTTGATTGGCTTCAAAATGCGTGAGCGGGGAATTCCCCGCCAGGGTTATAAGTTATTTACCAATGACGGCGATGAAATTGGTTTGGTAACGAGCGGAACTTTATCGCCGACCTTAAACGACAACATCGGCATTGGTTATGTGGATGCGGAATTGTCGGCTGAGGGCACGCTGATCAG
>JANMVK010000769.1:0-2816 GCA_031392725.1 Pseudobdellovibrionaceae bacterium | reverse complement strand
ATGCTAGCGAGTCGTTGTTATAATAATGAAATGAGGAACCACTATGTCTCGAATTGAGAAACTAAAACGCAAGGGTTGTGAAAGCCAATCTCGTCGCGCAAAGTTGAGTCAGGGGTTTCAGTTTCAATTAGTGCCTAAGGTTCTTCGTACGAGAGGCGGCGAATTGATTTTACTGATCCTAACCCTGATTCCATTTATGGCTTCAGCCCAAATGTCTGAGTCTCCGGTCGGCGCTAAATACCGCGAACCGGTCCGCGCTCCCAAACAATATTCACCAAAGCCGGTTCAAAGACCCGTGGTCGCCAGGCGCGGTCCCGCTTCCGTACAAGCCCGCCCTGCAGTTCAAGCTCCGGCCGTGGTCAGACCTTCCGATCCCATTCGTGAAGAGCAGATGGTGCCGCCCGAGCCGTTTCAGCCACCGGTGGTGAGTTCTTTCAGATCTTTGCCCAAACAAACCGTCAGACCCACCCGTAAGGTGGCCTCCGAGTCCAAGCCGTCCTACGACTCAAACGATATTCCCACACGAAAAATCGCGGCCAACACCATGGCTGCTGAACCCGTTATCCCGCGCATGCGCACAACCGTGTCCAACGAAGAGCGCCGAGGGAACTCTGCACCTTCGAATTGGGTTGTGTCGGGATTTTACAACCTAGCTAAACAAACTTCTTATACCGGCACCACCAGCGTTCAGGGACAAAATCAGTCCTACACCGCGAACGAAAGTTCCGCTCCCGGCTTGGGCATTGCGGGCGCCTATGTTTACCGCCCGCCGAGAGGCTTTGGCTTTACCGGACAAATGGCATTTGAATACGGCCGGACCGCAACCAGCTTAACCGGCAATGCCGGTGGCCGGAATTTATCGAGCGATTACGGAGCGGGCTACACCACCCATACCTTGATCGGCGCCGGAAACGGTTCCTATGCGATCGACCGCTACTACTTTTACGGCGGAGTAAACTATCCTTATGTGATGGGCTCCGAATCCGTTCAGCTCACGGGCCTACCCGGCTATCAAGTCGGCGCCGGCGCCGGTCTCACTAAAAATTTAGGAATGCATTTGGAATACCGGATGATCCGGATGAAGGGCAGTTTAAACATGCCGCCCACGCGCCTTGAAGTTGAAGAAGCGCGGATGCCGGGAATCATTCTTTCAGTGGATTATTCATTATGAACAAGGGGTCACCATTCATGCGCACGTACAAGATCACATTTTCCAGCGCGGCGTTAATGCTGCTGCTCACCGGATTTAACAACTGCGGCAAGGGCCAAGGCTCACCCAGTGTGTATGTGGACGACGCCTCCTTTTCGAGTACCAGTCCCTCACCCGGACCGAATCCCGGTCCCGCACCAGGCCCCGGCCCAGCACCTGGTCCGGCACCAGGTCCGGCACCACTACCGGCACCTACGGCCGCGCCCGGAAATAGAATCTTCACTGCATCCACAATATTTATTGTACCCGCAGGCGTGTCACGGCTGCGCATCGTCGCTATCGGCGGCGGCGGCGCGGGCGGCTTGGCTGACACGGGCCTATTTGACTTTAGAGGCGGCGGCGGCGGCGCGGGCGGACGCGTGCGCGTGGGCATGATGAACGTTGTCGAAGGGCAAATGTATCAGGCGACCGTGGGCGCGGGTGGATCCGGCACACTCGTCACTCCAGGGAACTTAAGTTCCTTCGGTCCCGTTGTGGCTGAAGGCGGCGGCGCGGGTAAAAACGGAGCTGTTTCCGGTATCGGCGGCACCGGAGGTGGTTCGGGCGGCGGAGCTGGTGGAGCTGCAGATTTTTTTGGCGATGACATTCCATCAGGCGCGGGCGGCGCGAGTGGCGGAAATGGCCAAGCCTCACCCGGATTTGCAGTGGGCGGTCTAGGCACACCTTGGGACCCAGTTCTCGGTTACATCACTCAAGTGCCCTACGCACCGGGACTCGGCGGCGTAAGCCTCCAATCCTCAGGCGGCGGCGGTGGTGGCGGATTGACTTTAAATAATGTCGCGGTGAAAGCGGCCACACCAGGCAATCAAAATCAGGGCGGATCTAATCCGACATCAAATGGCGGAACCGGTTATGGAGCGGGCGGCGGCGGTGGCGGCGATCCCGGCCAGGACATCCGTCTTATCGGCAACGATGGAGCCCCCGGAGCTGTTTACATCGAGTGGTGATTGACCATCGACTTCACAAACTTTTCCTGCGCTCCACCAAAATGCTTTCATGATTCGATTTTACCCATCACAAAATTGGCGCAAGGCATTTTACAACGGGCGAGTGGACTCAGGCCAACTTACGGGCCTATAAAGTACCATGGCAAAACTGATGAGTTGGAATGTGAATGGCTTGCGCTCCTGCGGGCGGCAGGGTTTTTTGAAATGGTTTGATAAACAAATGTCCGACGTCGTCTGCGTTCAGGAAATCAAAGCCAAACCCATTCAACTCACGCCTGAATTTTTGCATCCTCACGGTTTTAATTCTTATTGGCATCCGGCTGAAAAACCCGGATACAGCGGCACCGCGATTTTTTCCAAAAAAGAACCGATTGATGTGCGCTACGGTATGGGCAAAAAAGGTTCCGACCGCGAAGGACGCGTGATCACGGCGGAATTTAAAAATTTCATCGTGATCAATTCTTATTTTCCCAACAGCCAGCGCGATCACGCCCGGCTGCCGTTTAAACTGAAATTTTGCGCGGACTTTGCTAAACACGTGGAAAAAGAACGGACTAAGGGTAAAACTTTGGTGCTTTGCGCGGATTGGAATATCGCGCATACGGAACTGGATTTAAAAAATCCAAAGTCGAATAAGAAAAATGCCGGATTTTTACCTG
>JANMVK010000648.1:0-3706 GCA_031392725.1 Pseudobdellovibrionaceae bacterium | reverse complement strand
GCCGTTTTGACGGCGGCACCGGCCGGCATCGAAGACCATCCACTCAACAGCACCATGATTAAAAATTTAGTTTGCATGGCTAATAGTTTGGCGGCCACCAATGCAATGTCCAATATCCCGGAAGATTCCGGACTAAGGTCGATCTTTTTGTCGATTTTACGTTAGGTTTCTCGGGTAACTCTCGTGGTCCAAAAAATTTGAGCTACTCTAGATACAGGCAACTAACAAGGATGTTGGGGTCTAACGAGTGCGAATAGCTTTCCAAGTTTTCCTGCTCACAATTTTCACGGTTTCCAGCCACGCTTTTGCGGACCGGCTCCACGCCCGTTTTTCCTATTACCCGCAAGATTTTTACAATAAGGTTGACGGCGGAGAATACGACTCCGCTCTTAAGAAATCCCTTTACACGATAGTCAGCTCCGTTCACAGGAAAGTTTCCGGGCGCAATGATGAAATCGGCGCCAGCTGCCCGTCGGGTGCCAGCTGTTACCGCCACACGGCGCTCGGTTACAATCCCGCGCGAAAAATCTTATTCGGAGAATTACACCTCGAGCGCTATGGCAACGCTTACGCCATCCGCGATGTTTACTGCCAGCACTTATCGATCCCCGCCGATTACAAACAAAATCCACCCGGCCCCGGACAGATTCCCGATCCCAATATCCTCAACACCGAACACACCTGGCCGCAAAGCCGCTTCAACGGGCGCTTCAACACCGATATGCAGAAGTCGGATTTGCACATTCTCTATCCGTCGCTCGCCCGCGCCAACACTTCGCGCAGCAACAATCAGTTCAGTGAAGTGGTGACCACGCTCACCACTCCTTGCTCGCTGTCCAAGCGCGGATATGCCTCAAACGGAGGCAGCATAGTTTATTTTGAACCGCCGGAGAGCCACAAGGGCAACGTGGCACGCGCGATTTTATATTTTTCCATCCGCTATCAGTCGCCGGTGGCGCCGGAGGAAGAGGCCAGCCTAAGGGCTTGGCATCGGATGGATCCGCCCGACCAGTTTGAGATCCAGCGTAACGAAACAATATTCTCCAAGCAAAAAGTCCGTAATCCCTTCATCGATCATCCGGAACTTATTGAACTCATCTCCGACTTTTAAGGCATAATAGTTCAAATGGATGCCAGCAATGATTATGCCCTCGTGCTATCAGGGGGCGGCGCCCGCGGTGCTTACCAAGCGGGTGCTCTCCGTGCACTTTTTGAAGTTTGTAAAGACGTCGGACATTATTATTTGTTCCGCAATATCGTCGGCGTCAGCGCCGGAGCCATCAACGCCGCTTATCTCGCCACTGAATGTGACAACTTGGACCGCGCCACCGAAAACATGTGCCGCATGTGGCGCAGCCTCACGGCGGAAGAAGTTTTTAAAACCGATTATGTGACCGTGGGCCGCCAAGCCTTAAGACTGCTACGCGGAGTCACTCTCGGCGGCGTGTCCGACCGTTTGCGGCCCACGCGCACCGGCCTGCTCAACGTGGAGCCGCTGCGCGATTTATTGCAAGAGCATATTCACTTCAACCGCATCGAAGAACATGTAAAATCCAAGACTCTTAATTCCCTGTGCATCACGGCACTCGATTACTCAACCGCTTTAGGTGTTACTTTTTTTATGGGCGCGCCCAATATCACCGAATGGCGCCGGGTGCAGCGGGTGGGAATCCGCGCACAAATTAATATTGATCACGTCATGGCCTCGGCGAGCATTCCGATATTTTTCCCGCCATGGGCGATCGGCAACCGCCACTACGGCGACGGTTGCCTGCGCAACACGGCTCCGCTCGCGCCCGCGCGCCGCGTGGGGGCCAGCAAATTGGTGGTGCTGGGTGTGCGCAAAGTGAAGGAACAGCGGCTGACCGATGACACGATTATCAAGCCCACGCTCGGCCGCGTTCTTTCCGTAGTGATCAACGCCATTTTCATGGACGCCATTGAGCAGGACATCGAGCGGGTCAAAATCATCAATGAAAATTTAAGCCTGGCCGGCAAAGGCCATCAATTCCGCCCTATAAGCATTATGCACGTCCACCCGAGCCAAATGCTTTCGGAGCTGGCCGAGAGCCGGGTCGAAGGCTTACCCCATATGCTGCGCTTTCTTATCGGCGGCCTGGGCAGTCCTAAGGAAACGTCTGAAATCCTTTCCTACCTCGCCTTCGATCCGATTTATTTAAATTCATTGGTTGAGTTAGGATACAAGGACGTACTTGCACAAAAGGCAAATCTAATACAATTTCTTAAGTCATGAGCACTCCCCCAGTGCCACTGCTCCTTAACCGGGAGATCGGCTGGCTGAAATTTAATAAACGCGTTCTCCACCAGGCCCGCGACCCGCGCAACCCGCTGCTGGAACGCATCCGCTTTCTCAATATTTTTCATTCCAACCTCGATGAATTTTTTATGAAACGCGTGGGAGGCTTGCAACGGCAGTATTTCGCCAAGCTTTCGACTCTTTCACCCGACGGACTGACACCCGAGGAACAATTGAAAATGATCCGCACCCGGGTGCTGGAGCTGAACGAGGACATCCGCGAACTGCTCAACACCGCCTTGCTGCCGCAGTTGAAAATGGCGCAGATCCATTTGTTGTCGTGGGACGAGCTTAAGCCCGAAGAAAAAGAATGGGCGCGGATTTTTTTCCGCGACCGCATTTTCAGCGTGTTGACGCCAATGGCGGTTGATCCCGGCCACCCCTTTCCACTGATCTCCAGTCTGTCGACTTCTCTCGCGGTGTCGCTAAAAGTTCCCAATGAGGAAGACAATCTTTTCGCGCGAATTAAAATTCCCGATGTGTTCCCCACCTGGATCCGAATTCCCAACACCGACCAAGGTGTCGAGCGCTTCGTCAGTGTGCTCGACATCATTCGCAATCATCTCGACCAATTGTTTCCGCGAATGCATATCAACAATGTGATGGCGTTCCGGGTCACCCGCAATGCCGACATCGAGGCCGACACCGAAGGCGTGGAAGATTTGCTTGAGTTGATCGAAGAGGAAGTGAAGCAGCGCAAGTTCGCCGAAGTGGTGCGGCTCGAACACGGCCCCAATCCCGATCCGTGGCTGCTGGAATTTTTAGTCGACGAATTGGATTTAACTTTGGACGACATTTACCAGTTTCCGCTGGCGCTCGAGTATAAAAACTTCGCCGCCATCGTGGCCCTCAATATGCCACAGCTAAAGTTCAAGCCGTGGAATCCGGTCACTCTCGGCCCGCTCACCGATGAGAGCGCTAATATTTTTGGCGTGATCCGCAACAGTGATGTGCTGGTGCACCTGCCCTATGAGAGTTTTTCCAGTAGCGTGGAGCGGTTTATCGTAACCGCAGCCAGCGATCCCGCCGTGGTGGCAATCAAAATGACGTTGTACCGCACCAATGAAGACAGTCCCATCGTGCACGCCCTGATCCGCGCCGCCGAACTGGGTAAACAGGTGGTGTGCTTGATTGAGCTCAAGGCGCGGTTCGATGAAGAGCGCAATATTTTTTGGGCGCAAGCCATGGAAAAAGCCGGCGTACATGTGGTGTATGGAATTGTCGGACTTAAAACCCACGCCAAATTGGCGCTGGTGATCCGCCGCGAGCGCGATGAGTTCCGCTCTTACGTCCACATCGGCACGGGCAACTATCACTCCCACACCGCAAAAGTGTATACCGACATGGGACTCCTCGCCATCCATTTCGGCGGGGCCATGACGCTGGTCA
>JANMVK010000601.1:0-4311 GCA_031392725.1 Pseudobdellovibrionaceae bacterium | reverse complement strand
CATCGATCACCGGTTTAATATGAGTGATGAACTGCAAAAGCATCACAACGGATTTTTGCAGGGCAATTTCGACCAGGCTCTGTTGTTTTGCAGTCCCGACGAGTTCGACCGTCAGCTGGAGAATTATTTGCGCGACATCCGCCTGCTGTCACCTGAGCAGCGCCGCCATTGGGTTTGCGGTCTTGGACATGGAGTTCTGCCCGCCACGCCCGAGGAAAATGTGCGCAATTTCGTTAAGCGCGTGCGAAAGGTGTTTGAACTATGAGCCATTCGCAGCTGTTAAAAAAATATGACGTGGCGGTCCCGCGCTACACCAGTTACCCGACGGTGCCGTACTGGAGCGATTCCCCGACGCCGCAGGAATGGCTGAGTTCACTAAAATCCGCGATGAGCCAGGACACGACCACTTGGGCGCTGTACCTGCACATTCCGTTTTGCGAGACGTTGTGCACGTTTTGCGGCTGCAACACGGTGATCACCAAGAGTCATGATAAGGAAATGCCATACGCTGAACGCCTGATTAAGGAATTTGAAGTTTATTTAAAGGAAGTGCCGGCGTTAAAGAAAAAGCCGCTCCGGCAAATTCACCTCGGCGGCGGAACGCCGACTTTTTTATCCGCTGAACATCTCGAAAAATTGGTTTCCACTTTGTTGAGCCAATGCACACTCGACAGCAAGGCCTTCGACGCCAGCGTGGAAGTGGATCCCCGTCGCACGACCGCAGGTCAGCTCCGCGTGCTGCACAAGTTGGGTTTTCGCCGAGTGAGCTTGGGCGTGCAGGATTTTGATCCTGAAGTTCAACGCCTGGTGAACCGCATTCAGCCTCTGGACATCACCCGCGCGTTGACCGTGGCCGCACGTGATATGGGATACGATTCGGTTAATTACGATCTGATTTACGGCTTGCCCAATCAAACGCTAAAATCTTTCCGCCACACCATCGATCACACCATAGAACTCCGCCCGGACCGCATTGCGCTCTATTCGTTCGCTTTGGTTCCGTGGATTAAACCTCAGCAGCGCCTATTTAAGGACGAGGATCTGCCGGTGGGTGAGGACAAGCGCGCGCTTTATGAAATGGCCTACGGCCAATTGATGAAGGCGGGCTATGTGGAAATCGGCATGGATCACTTCGCGCTGCCCACCGATGCCATGGCCATCGCGATGAAGGACGGCGGTTTGCACAGGAATTTTATGGGTTACACCGAGAGCCGCACCGATGTTTTGTTGGGCCTGGGAGTCAGCAGCATTTCCGAAACGCCGGATTGCTTTCACCAGAATGAAAAAGTGCTGCCGGTTTATGAAAAGAAAATCGAGGCGGGGGAAATTCCCACTTTGCGCGGGCATAAGCTCACCGAAGAGGACCGCCAGCAGCGCGAACAGATTTTGGCGTTTATGACCGTGGGCCGAGTGCGCCTGCGCTCCGAGGCGCAAATCCAGGATGTAAAACAGTTCCTGCACGATATGATTGAGGACGGACTGGTGACGTTGAACGGCGGAGTGTTAAGCTTGACCGGAACGGGCCGGCCTTTTTTGCGCAACGCCTGCGTGGCCTTGGACCGTAGACTGCGCGATAAACAACCCGCAACCAGGATATTTTCGCAAGCCCTATGAAGAAAGTCACAATTGTCGGCGCCGGATTTGCCGGCCTCACTTTGGCTCATCACCTGCACAAGCAGGGATTTGAAACGGTTATCTTTGATAAACAAGAAACCGCCGGCGGCATGCTTGAAACTCTGCGCACGCCCCACGGCCAGGTGGAAACCGCCGGCAATGCCCTGATGGCCGACAAAAATGTAGAGGACTTGTTTGTCGATGTCGGCGTGGATTTCGCCGAGCGCGGCCCCGCGATCGGTAAGCGTTACATTTTTTGGGAAAAACCCACGCGCTGGCCCCTGACCTGGGGCACGAGCTTAAAAGGCGCCAAACAGCTGTTTAATTTTATGGTGAGAGGCGATAAATCTATTTGGCCCGACAATGGAGAGAGCGTTCACCACTGGGCCGAGCGCACGGTGAACGCGGAATTGGCCGCGCGTCTGCTCGAACCCGCGCTCCAGGGAGTCTACGCCGGCGATCCCCTCCAGCTCAGCGCCAATCTGATTTTGCGTTCGATGACCAAAAACAAACCGCCGCGAGGTTACTACAAAGGCAGCATCGCGCCGGTGAATGGCATGGGCTCGTTGATGACGGCACTAGTCGAGGACCTCACAGCCAAAGGTGCTTTGTTTCAACAAAAAACCCATTTCAGAATGCCGGAATTTATCACCACGCCCACCGTGATTGCCACCAGCGCGTGGAGCGCCGCTGAAATTTTTCAAGTGAGTCATCCGCCGGTCAACCAAATCTTAAAACAGTGCGAGTCGGTGCCTCTGCTGCGCGTGACTTGTTTTTTCGAACCCTCAAAAACCGACCTCGAAGGCTTCGGCTGCCTATTTCCGATGCAACAGAAGTTTCATTCCCTCGGCGTGCTGTTTGACAGCTGCATCTTTCCCAACCGCTCTAAGTTGCGCGCCGAAAGCTGGATTATGGGCGGGGCCCGATACCCGGAAATTGGCGCCTGGAGTGATGATCAGGTGATTGAGAGCATAGTAGCCGATCGTAAGCGTATGCTCGGTAGTGACGACCGGCCGCTGAGCTATCATGTCACGCGGTGGTCGCGAGCCATCCCTCACTACACCACAAAGTGGGAGGCCGCTTTAAAATCCTTGCGCGTGAATCCCCCTTTGTATTTACATGGAAATTATCTCGGGCAGTTGGGCCTCAGCCGGATTTTGAACCGGTCCGTCCAACTCGCGCTTGAGATTAAGGAGAATTACGGTTAAACGCCCTGGCTTGTTACTTATGACTCTAGGATCACCCGAGGACACCTCCACCGGGGCGGTCAGGAATTTCTTAATCGAATTTCTCACCGATCCGCTGGTGATCGATATCCCATCGGTGTTCCGCCAAGTCTTGGTGCGCGGCTGGATCGCGCCTCTGCGTGCGCCTAAGTCGGCCGCCGCCTACAAAAAAATATGGACCGAAGACGGCTCACCGCTGATTTATCACACGCAAAAGTTCACCGACAAAGTGCGCGAGTCCCTGGCCCGCCGGTTTGAAGTGCGCTGGGCCGCGCGCTATGGCCGGCCCACCGTCGAGTATCACCTAAAAAATTGGGATATCGATGAGCTCTATGTGGTTCCGCTGTATCCGCAATATGCTTTGTCTTCCACGCAATCCGCGCTGGATGAAGTGAAGCGGGCGGTGAGGGAATCAGGCAAATCCATCAAACTCAAGGTGCTAAAAGATTTTTTCCAGGAGCCGGAATTTATCCACAGCCAGAGCCAGCAAATTTTGTATCACGCGACCCAATTTAAACCCGATCATTATCTGCTGAGCTTTCACGGTTTGCCCGTGCACCATGTACAGAAGCTTCATCCCTTGCGCTGCCAGCTGATTCCAGGCTGCTGCGAGAAGGTCACAGAAGCCAATCGCTGGTGTTACCGCGCTCAGTGTATGGCCACCTCACGCGCGGTGGCCAAGTCGCTTAACCTGTCAGCTGAAAAAGTCACGGTGTCGTTTCAATCGCGCCTCGGCCGGCGGCCGTGGATTGAGCCGTTCACCGATCAGGTGATTCAAACCCTGGTGGAAAACGGCGTGCGCAAACTGCTGGTGAGTTGTCCTTCATTTGTCGCCGATTGTTTGGAGACCCTTGAGGAAATTGAAATCCGGCTGAAAGAGCAATTTATCGCCCTGGGCGGCAAGGATCTGAGATTGGCGCCGGCATTAAATTCCGAGGACTTTTGGATTCAGGACTTCATGCAAATGGTCTCGCGCCAAACTCTGCCTTGGGCCGATGCTTAAGGGCAGGCGCTCCCGCCTTTATTGTCCAACTCACACGTCCACGTATTGAAATTGTGATTTTGGCCGAATTTTTCGGTGAATTTAACTTTCACCGAAATCTTCTCGGCGCCGCTGGCTTTTAAACATTCCGCGCCCTTGGCCAACGCATGCTCTTTGCACGCTTCGGCGTTTTTAGTGGGCTTATCCGCGGCTTCAACCATGGCGTCGCAGCGTTTGAAGGCTTTCGCTACTGCTTTTTTGGCGCTGAACTCCTCAACTTTGCAAAAAAACGTGGAATCGGCGACGACAACGGCCGTTTGGGCGTAAACCAGCGGGCTCAAACAAAACGCAATGGCGGCTGCGAAAGTAAATTTCATGGTGGACCTCCCCTGAGAGTGAGCTATCTTGCCAGCTCATGCACTATTTAATGGTCGACCATTTTTATCCAAAAGCCAAGTCTCTCCGTCAGGTGTTCGACCGCAAATTCGC
>JANMVK010000637.1:0-1425 GCA_031392725.1 Pseudobdellovibrionaceae bacterium | reverse complement strand
ACCAAACAGAGAGTGAATAAGGCGCAGGACAAAATCGAAATATCCGACTTGAGGCAAAGGGACTTTGAACAGCGGCTCACTAACGTCCAAAAACGCATTGAGTCCTTAAGACAGGCACAACCAGGACAGAAATCTCAGCTTCACTCGTGTATGCACCGGGTTCAGTTCGGCAACTGACTTGCCTTTGGCTTGAATCCGTTCTTACAATCAGCCCATGTCACTTGAATTTTACAAAATCATGCACATTATTGGATTCGTCAGCGTGTTCGCTTCACTCGGTGGCCTCTGGGGCCTGTCGCTCAAGGGCGCGAGTCCCAAAGACCGCAAGGCCATGGCGCTGGTTCATGGAGTTGGAATGACACTGGTGCTGATCAGCGGCTTCGGCATGCTGGCCCGCTTGGGTTTGACGGCGGCTATGCCCGGATGGATTTATGCCAAATTGGCGATCTGGCTGGTGCTCGGCGGAAGTATGGTTTTGGCCAAACGCAAAGCCAATCTAGGCCCGATGCTTATCGTAGGATGGGTTTTGATCGGCGGCCTGGCTGCGTTCTTCGCCGTAATGAAACCGTTTTAGATATTAACGGGCGCGAAGTAAATCGGACCTTGTCCGGCAACCTTCGGCTCATACATTTCGCCCGCGATTTTTTCAAAAGAAGTTAACGAAGCCTGAAACGCGAGCGCTCCGTCGTAGCGCGAATGCACTTTGTCCATGTAAGTGAGATAAACGCCTTTGCGGGCGTCCATTTCCACCAAGCGGCTGACTGCGGTCACATACTGCGCGAGTTTTTCCTTTGCGGCTTGGCGCTCACCTAGAGTCAAACGGCCCCAGTTAAATTTTTGGCCCATGATTTTGCTGTCAACCAATTGGCCCGAACCCAACCGTTGGGCCCCATCGAGGATCCTGATGCGGAAAGCGGCGGCAAGCTCTTGGCCCAGCACTTCCGATTGTTCCCATTTGGCGGCGCCCTCGGCCCGCATCAATTCGATCTTGGCGGAATCGGTCTTTTTCTTATCTTTTTTATTGGCACAGGCCACGGAGCCCAAAGTGCCCAAAAGGACTACACAAGTGACAAAAAAGCGCGCGATTCTCATCTCGTTACCTCGTAAGTTTGTTCCTGCTTTATAGAGGTTCAAAGTAATCAAGATCCCTGCCAAAGGTTTCCCTAAGAAAAAACAAGGCTACCAGAGCGATAGTCATCACGCATAGACCCACCACGCACACGGCATTGAGGGTTCCTATCTCACCTTGAAAGTACCGGAAGGAGAGAGTGATGGGCACCACCGAGCCGCGCACGAAATTGGGGACCGTGGTGGTGACCGTGGCGCGAATATTGGTGCCGAACTGTTCGGCGCCAATGGTGACGAACATGGCCCAGTAACCGGCTGAAAAGCCAAGCGCCACACACAATACATAAAACTCAGACT
>JANMVK010000506.1:0-1796 GCA_031392725.1 Pseudobdellovibrionaceae bacterium | reverse complement strand
ACGTTCGAGACGCATTTGGATCGATTGATCTTTCAACACCTGCGCGATGCTGGCGCCGGTTTCCTCGGCATCACGCACCACCGAAGTGAAGCTGGTGATTTCGGGAATTTCGAGGCGGTCGGATAAGCGGCCCAAAGCTTCACGGCGGGAGCTCCCGAGTTTAATATCCTTGAGCACTAGGCGGAATTCATCGGCCAGCGTGCTTTGATCGGCTTTCTCCACGATACGCGAAATGGAGCCCATCAAATCCAAACCGGCCTCCGTGCTCAGAGCCATCAGATCGATAAAGAACGGCAAGTCCATCACCACTTCGACGTAACGGCGCTTGCGCGCGGAGCTGGCGTGGAAGTCGGGAAAAATCCAACCGATGACAGCCATGCCGGGCACAATGTACACCGGCAGATCCAACTGCAGCGCGAAGTTCATGATAAACATGACGAACGGAAAAAATAAGCCCCACAGAATTTTCAAGCCGATGAATTCGTCTTCGTTGAGTTCCTGGCTTAATCCCGCGGTGAGAAGTTTGCGCCGCACTTGTTCGCGGTAGGCGGGACGCTTGATCCGCATCGCGTGTTGCAAGGTGAAGTTGTGCACCAGAGGGCGCGAGAAATTAATCAGCGCGCTCTTTGATTTGATCGGTTCATCGCCCGAAGCCCAGGCGAGCGCTTCCGCGTCGGTGTTGTTGGTGAACAGAGCAGTTGAAAATAAATAAACGCTCAGGGCCGCGAGCCCTAGTCCTGACAGGAGTATGAAAAAATCAAAACTCAGCATTCCAAACCTTCCGGTTTTGCATTACACGTGAGTGATGTTGATGTTTGTGTTGGCCAGCCAAAGTCCGCGACGAATTGAGCTTCTGAATAATGCCGGTTTTCAATTTCATCACCACCCAGTTAAAGTATCGGAAATAACTGATGAAAAATTGAAACCCGAGGAAAACGCGTCTCAGATTGCGACGGACAAGGCGAAGGCCTGTTTGGCGCAGCATAAACAGCTGAAAACAGGCGACTTTCTGATACTGGCTGCCGACACGATAGTCGCTCTAGGTGGCCAAATGTTGGGCAAGCCGGAAAGTGCATCGGAAGCCGCATCATTTTTGCGACTTTTGTCGGGGAAAACGCATCGCGTAATCAGTGGCTTAGCGCTGCTGGAAACTCGCTCCGAAAAACTCTGGCAAGGGTATGCCGCGACCGAAGTCCTGTTTCATTCCTTAACTGACGCGCAAATTTCCACATACATTGATAGCGGAGAGCCGTTCGACAAAGCCGGTGGCTACGCCATTCAAGGATTGGGCGCAAAATTAGTCGCCTCATTTAAGGGCTCTTGGAGTAACGTGGTCGGCTTACCGATGGAACTTTTAGAGAGAGCGTTAACAGAAAATGGTTGGAATGTCCGTCGCGAACCGCCTGCAGAAAATTCGAAGCCGAGCCGCTAAAGCCTGCGCCGGAGCGGGCCGCGCGGAAAGCTCGGTAAATATTTTGGCGGTCTCCAAGGGCCAGCCTATCGAAAAAATCCGCGAGGCTTACGACTGCGGGCAAAAATTTTTCGCTGAAAATTACGTGCAGGAAGCCTTGCATAAACTGGAGCAACTGGAAACTTTGCCGGTGGATTGGCATTTTATCGGGCGCATTCAGAGCAACAAAGTCAAACAACTGGCCGGACGTTTTGCTAAGATTCATTCCATCGACCGGCTGAACATCGCCACCACCTTGAATTCCCTGTCCTCCGCCAAACCGCAGGAGATTTTTTTGCAGTACAATGTCGCCAATGAAGCCTCCAAAGGCGGCGGCAACGAGCGC
>JANMVK010000476.1:0-8477 GCA_031392725.1 Pseudobdellovibrionaceae bacterium | reverse complement strand
AACGGCTGATCCACTCCGGCGCCATCGGCGATATCGAACGTCTCGAGGTCGAATGGAAAACCATGCAGAAAATAAACCAGCAAAGACTTGAAAGCTGGAAGACCAAAATCGCTGAGGGTGGCGCCGCGATCAATGTCTATGGCTCACACGCTCTTTACTCTATGTTGCTCTTTGGCGGCGTGATCGAAAAATTGGATCTGCAGTTTTCCAAGAAGCCCGGCGATCCACGAGCCACCCACACAGCCGTTCACGGCACCGCTGAATTTGAAGGCGGCGCCACGGGATCTCTGTTGCTCGATTGCGAATCCGAAGAGCGCTATCATCAAATTACCGCTAAGGGCAGCTCCGGCTCGATCGTAATGAGGCAAGAGGGTTCGGACATACTCACCGGCTTTAAACTAAAAATGATTAAAGGCGATAACGAATTCGAAATGAGCCAAGATTTTGTATTGGAGCCCGGCCAGGACGGGCGTTTCGCGGGAATCACTCAAATGTTGAAATTGCTTTTGCTAAAAATGGAAGATCTTCGGATTCCAGGCCCCACTCTGGTGGATGGGCTGACTGTACAACGGTTGATTGCCTCAAGTCAGAAGTAGAACTTCTAGGCCTGCTTATGATTGCGGGAGCGCCAGAACTCGATCGCCACGGGCAGCAGCGACACCACCACGATGGCGAGAATCACATACTGAAAATTAGATTTGATGGCCGGAATATTTCCAAAGAAATAGCCGAGCAAAAGAAACGAACTGATCCAGGCAAAACCACCTGTCACACTGTACATCATAAACTCACGGAACCTCATTCCGCTTAAACCGGCGACGAACGGAGCATAGGTACGCACAATGGGCATAAAGCGCGCCATAATAATAGTTTTGCCGCCATGTTTTTTATAGAATTCTTGTGTGCGGTCCAAATGTTTGCGGTTTAACCACTTGGCATTGTAGTTCTTAAATAATTTAGGCGCGATCCACTGCCCCACATGATAATTCACAACATCGCCCGTGAGTGCCGCGGACCAGAGCAGCGGAATCATGACCCAAATCTCAAGGCCGGGAAGATGCATACTGAGAAGTGCGCCAACCGCGAATAATAGCGAATCGCCAGGCAAGAGCGGTGTCACCACTAAGCCGGTTTCAGCAAAAATAATCAGAAATAATATCGCGTAAAGGCCCGTTCCGTAATCTACGGCCCACATGTGTAGATAAGTTGGGAGATTTTGAAAGATATCGAGAATTAGGCTCATCTCAAAAAGTTAGCGCGGCAATCGCTTAAGATCAACGACGCGTCGGGAGAATTTCCGCCCATTCGTTAAATTCGAGTTCGCCGCCGCCACGTTCTTCGGAGGCTTTTCGTTGGAGCTCGGTGAAACGTGAGCTGTGGCCGGATTCATCAACCTGCTTACAAACGTCAGCCGGCGCATCCAGGCAACGGGCGTTGGTGGCCTTAACGGACCAATGAGTTTCGAAGTTTCGCAGTGGACGATTGAGCCGGCGCTGAGTCTCGGACGGATCGCCGGAACCCTGGCCGATGGCCTGAACCTTGGCGCTGCCGGGAGCGAACAGAGGACCTCCGGAATTTCCCTTGCGGGTGGCGCAGTTATAAACCGTCAATACATCGGGATTGTCGCCAAGATTATATGGGAAAAAAGCTTCATGGCGGCGCACATCGCAATCGACCCTGTCGATTACGTAGTTATTATTTGGCGCGGGATTCAAAACAAAACCGATCAGTTTTTCATAAGGCGGATCATTGAGAGCGGCCAGTGCCAGCGGTGTTTGCCGAACAGGTGCATCCAACTCAAAAGTGGCGGCATCAGGCCGGCCGGAATCCAAATCTGGCCGCGCGGCATTGCGGTGCGGAGTGAATTTCTTAGCAATCACACGCGTGACCTTGCGAACCTGACGTCCCACCGGCGAGGTCAGCGCCGTAATAAAATACCCTTGAGCCTCCACGGAAAAATCGCAGTGGCCATTGCTCATAATTTGCTTTGCGGCCGTTTGAAAAGCGGTGCACTTTCGAATCTTGTGAACCCCCTCGACTTCCGGAAAAACAAAAATCAAAAGGCCGACTTGCGGGGGGCAAGTGATGTCTTTAGCACAACGAATTTCAATTTTTTCAGGAACCCAATCCGTGACGAGAGGAGGGGCGGCGGCAGCGCCCTTGCCAGAGGAGTTCTTATAGCCACCACAGCCGGTAATGAACGACGATAGAATGAGAAGAACTGTGACCCCACGCATGCGAGGGCCAAATAGAGCAAATTAAGCGCCGTTATATATTGAGGATGGCGTATTACGCCGGGAACAATTTACTTGAAGTGACGATTTTGGCTCTATTTCTGAGCGACTGCCAGTTTGACTTCGCCGTATCCGGCCATCATTGAGGTGTACATGATTTTCTGTAGCACCTCATACGACAACCCACGATCCGCCTGCAGCAAAACTTTACCGTCGAACTCAAAGCTGTCATTGGCTTTAGCGATGTCTTTAGCAAGCTTGGCGCGAGCGTCCAGAGCCTCATAAAGAGCGCGGACGAATGACGGATCATTAGCCTCGGTTACACCCTTGGCGAAATGACCTTTATCAAGATCCATAATCTTTTTCTCTTCAACGAAAACCGCGTCTTGCGACACGATCAGCTTCACCACATCTACAGGATCAGTAGTGGCGCTGGATTCGGGAATCTGCATTCCTTCTTTGGGTGTAATTACCACGGGAGAAGTGGAATACGTCTTAAGTAAAAACACCAGCAGGATCACAAACATGTCGACCATGGAGGTGATTTGAATTTTAAAGCTGGAGGGCGGCCTGAGATCCAGATATTTGCCCATGCCTTTACGTTTCAACATAATCAGTTCCCCACTACGTTTGCGAAGAGAATATGCGGAAACATCAATTCCGTTTCCATTCTGGTTCCACTTGCGGGATCCACGAAGGCGACTTTTTGAGTGTCAGGCGTGCGGCGCAGTTTGTCCATGACCACAACCAGTTCATTCAAATTCACATCGGCCTCGGGCGCCATATCAATTCTAAAAACTTCGGGATTCTGTTTTTTAATCGAAAAGGCGGTGGCCAGGAGCATGTCTAGGTCCCAGGTCGTACCTTTATTGCCGACCGTGACGGGTGTCATCTTGCCGGCTTTTAACACTTCAAAGGTAAAACCTTTTAGCTTCGAAATCTTAAGAGCAACGGTCGTCTCAGTCTTGTCGTTGGCGCGCTGAATGGCCTCGGCCACCACTTGGGGCACGCTCGTGTCGATCATTTTCACCTGCACAAAGGCAATGCTGAGGAGGAGCAGGGGAACGACAGACACGATGATGTCCAATATAGGAGCCAGGTTCAGATCAAATGTTGCGTCTTGCGACCGCATTCTCTTAAGGCGATGCATATTAGGACGCTTTCGTCGGAGGTGGAGCCTTCTTGCCGCCCAACATGCCTTCGGTGTTCAGATTGCTCGGATAAGCAGTCAAACCTTTGTAAGGCATATAGATGCGTGAGCGTAAAGCTTCGATCACCTTCTGCGAACACTGGTCAATTTCATTGAACAGCGTGCCCTGTTTAGCGTGCAGGAATGAGTAAGCGATCATTGTCGGGATCGCGAACATCAGACCTAACATTGTGGCGGTCATGGCGATGGAAATACCTTCCGCCAGAAGCGTCTGCTTTTGCGCCACATCGGCGAAGCTGACGGCGCGGAACGCGGTGATCAGACCGACCACTGTTCCTAACAGACCGATCAACGTCACAACGTTGGCGACCATGGCCAGGTGTCCAAGGCTCTTCATTAATTTGGGAGCCATTTCGGCGGCGGCGATATCCAGCGAACTTTCGATCGCGGAATCGTTGCGGTCCGAACGCTCTAAAATGCGCTTGGTTACGTATGCGAGCGGCTTCTTTTCATTGGCGCTGCAAAACGTAATGGCTTCTTCGATTTTGTCTTGCTCAATTAGAGTCATCACTTGCTTCATAAACGGCGTGGCCGACAGTGAGTACTCAAAATAGAGCGCTCTGAAACGGTCGAGCAATAAGTAGATACCGAACATACCAACCGCGACGATGCACGCATCGATAATCTTGTAGTTATTTAGAAAGCTTAGAACATTATCCATAAATCCTCCTCAACACCTATGTTTTCGGCCGGCCCCGACCGAACTTAAAGCCAGTTGGGGCTAATAGTTGGCGCGAGATTAGCGCCAACAGGGCGAAGGAAACCGCCTGAAACTGTCGAGATTTTTCTCAATCTCATAATTCGACAAAAAACCGTCGAAGCCATTTACGTCTTTTTACGGCACACAAAACAGTTCGCAATTGAGACACTTTTAAGTTTTTTTCGCCCACGTGGCCAAACCCGGTTAGCCTATTGTTGGTCCTTAAGCTGAACGTAATTCTCGGAGGTCCCATGATATTAGGTAGAAAAACGGCCGGAATCACAATCTCACTCGGCCTCGGCATCGTGTTGATGTCCTTTCAAAACTGTTCGCCGGGAATGGGCGCCAGTCAGACCTTTCAAAACGCTAATTTAAGCGTCGACCGGCAGACGCCTGAAACCGACAGCCAGTTTATGTTCGATGATATACTTAAGGCCGAGGCGGCTAGGCCTCCTGGCACACCCCCGCCGGTGTGCTATCCCAGTGATCTAAAATTAAACTGGCCGCTCCCGGGAGTCCCGTTTAAAGACTGGGTGACCGTAAATTATGTGGATGGAGATTCGGCCTCCGGAACCTATAAAGACTATGTTGGCAATACCGGAACCTCAGCTGTTAAAGCCTTCACCTATGACGGCCACCGCGGGATGGACATTGACGTTCCTAGCTTCAGGTTTATGGATTTGGATTTCCCGGTGTATGCGGCCGCGAATGGCGTGGTCGAAGGAATCTATGACGATTCACCTGACCGCAATTTATCCTGCGCCTCCGCGCAATGGAATTACGTAAAAATTAAACACTCCACCGGCATCCGCACCGTCTACGGACACCTTAAGCGGGACTCGATTGCGGTCAACGTCGGCAGCCCGGTGGTGGCCGGACAGAGGCTCGGCGTGGTGGGCAGCTCCGGCTGTTCAACCTATCCGCATCTGCATTTCGAAGTGGACGATTGCAAGGCGGTCGTGCTGGATCCGATGAAATTGGGAATGTTTAACGGTGCGCCCGTTTATACGATGCAGGCTCCTGCCACGATTATGGACACGATTCTCAAGCAGCCGGTGATCACGTCGATCAATGGCATGATTGACCCCGGACCGTCTGAGCCCCCGTCGGTAAGAGCGAATATGCAGTTCAGTCTCGGTTTTACGGTTGCGATTCTCAAACAGGGCAACGTCTTGCGGGTCGATTTGTATAAGCCTGATGGCTCGCTCTACAATTTGCCGTTGTCTTTAACTTCACCCAACCGGTTCAGCCTTTCGCACTGGTACTGGAATTTTCAGCTGCCGGAACCCGGCCTGTGGACCGCCAAGTATTTTCTAAATGGCGTCCAAAAGGGTGAGCGCCAAATCCAAGTGACGCCGTAAATTGGCACGGCCCTGCATTTAGTTCATATCGCGCAGTGGCCTTTTAAACCGAGTTGATCCGTGGAGATGTGACCTCCTTTGCTATAGGAGTTATGCCGCGCGGACTGATCCAATCCTTTTTCCTGAGCCTGATTTTCGCCGCTGCCGTGTCGCAGGCTTTGGAAATGGAATACGTCAGCCCCGAGCAAAAAGCGCAACTGGTGAAGGACTTCGAGCAAGCCAAATTAGAAACCGCCGAAGGCCTGCTCGATAAAAAATGGAACTGCGATATGTACGGCATCCGCTCACGCCTACAAGTTCACAGAAACGTGAAGCTATACAGCTTGAAAAAGGATTCCTCCGGAACGTTCAAAAACTCCGGCTCACAGGTCGTCGCCGACTACAAAAATGACGGCCGGGGGTTACTCGGCCTGAACGATCGCTTTGAGGATCAATTGCGCATGACCCCCTCCGGTCAACTGATTTCCCGCCTGTCCCTGCGGAAGCCTGAGCCCATAGTCCTTGCTTACGCGGTTTGCAAATCGCTATAATCAGCGCTTCATGGAATGGCTGATAGTCGCGGTTTGCCTGTTTTTTAATGCCTTACTGGCCGCCGCTGAAATTGCGTTTGTCTCACTCACTCGATCACAAGTCCGGGAACTGCTAAAAACTGGGAAAAAATCCGCCCAAGTACTGCTGGAATTGCGGGAAAATCCCGAACGCACGCTGTCCGTGATTCAAATCGGCATCAGCATGGTTGGAGCCCTGGCCGCCGCCGTGGGCGGAGTCGAGGCCACGCGCTCTCTCAGCCCCTATTTACAGGTCAATTTGAACATCGGCATTCGGCCGGCTGAGGCTTTATCCATCGCGCTTTTGGTGATCCCACTGACTTTCTTGAATGTGATTTTCGCTGAGCTCGTCCCCAAAACCCTGGCCTTGCGCAATCCCGCGCGCATTGCACTACGCGCGGCCAAGTGGCTGATGCGCATGGATCAAGTGTTTTTGCCAATCGTGGATTTCCTTGAATGGTCGACTAAAAAAATCCTGGCGGTGTTTTTTCCTAAAAGCAAAGCTCCGCTCCCCGGCGTGGGCGACACGGTTGAATTGGATCTGTTGTCGTCGCAAGCTCGGCAATACGTTTTGAATCTAGTGGGCGTGGAGAAAAAGCGCGTGCGGGAGATCATGCTGCCTTGGGCGCAGGTGGATCATATATTCTTCGCCCAGCCGATTAGCGAAGTGGAAGCCATCGCGCTTCGCTCAGGCCACACGCGCCTTCCGGTTCTGGCTGAAGGCCAACTATTCGGCATCGTAAATACCAAAGAGCTTTTGGCCCTGGTCAAATCCGGCGGCGACAAATGGACTCATATCGTGCGTCCGATGTCGCGCGTTCTAGAGACCGACTCACTCCTAAAGGCCCTCCGGCAAATGCAGGAAAAACGCAGCCACTTATCAGCGGTTTTTAACGGCACAAGTTTAGTCGGAATTGTGACGATGGAAGATATTATCGAAGAGATTATCGGCGAAATTTACGACGAAGACGATGACGGCGCTCTCCGCCGGATTCTAAGTTCCGCCGGCCGTATGCGCGGTCAGTAGTTCAATGTCGCGCTGAGCTGCAAAAAAGCGGCGGGCGCCTAACCGAATCTTCCGGTGATGTATGACTCTGTTCTAGAGTCCTTCGGCTTGGTGAAGATTTGTTCTGTCTGGCCGAATTCCACCAGCTCACCCAAATACATAAACGCCGTGTAATCTGAAACGCGCGCGGCTTGGTGCAAGTTGTGAGTCACGATTAAGATCGTCACCGATTTTTTTAGTTCGGTGATCAGTTCCTCGATGTGGCCGGTTGAAATCGGATCTAAGGCGCTGGTCGGTTCATCCAGCAGAACAATTTCCGGTTCCGTGGCCAACGCGCGGGCGATACATACGCGCTGTTGCTGGCCGCCCGAGAGCATCAGGGCATTGGAGTGTAAGCGGTCTTTCACTTCATCCCACAATCCAGCCTGAGTCAGCGCGGTCTCGACGTTTTTATCAAGCACGGTGCGGCGGCGCACTCCGCGCACGCGTAATCCGTAGGCGACGTTTTCATAAATCGATTTTGGGAACGGATTGGGTTTTTGAAACACCATCCCGATGCGCATCCGCACTTCGATGGGGTCGATGTCCTTGCCTAAAATATTTTGATTGTCCGGATACACCCAGATCTCGCCCTGGTAGCGGTTTCCGGAATAAAGATCGTGCATACGGTTAAAACAGCGCAAAAAAGTGGTCTTGCCGCAACCCGAAGGGCCGATCAGCGCAGTGATGCAGTTTTTGTAAATGGGAATGGAAACTTTTTTTACGACTTCGTTGGTGCCGTAAAAAAAGCTGAGGTCCTTTACGCTGGCTGAAAGATTCGGCACTACATCTACCATCGCACCCTCTTACGGAAACGGTGACGGATAATAATCGCCACGGTATTCATCGCCAAAGTCATAGCCAGCAAAACCAATCCGGTGGCCGCGGCATTCACGTGAAATTCAGTCTGCGGCCGGGAGATCCAATTGAACATTTGAATGGGCATAACCGTGAAGGGATCCCACAACCATTGGCTGGAGACAAAGGGAAACTCGGTTTTGACGGGGGGAGTGGGCAAAAATGCGATAAAAGTGAGGGCGCCCACGGTAATCAGAGGCGCGGTCTCACCTATAGCGCGGCTGAGGGAAATGATAACGCCCGTAAGGATGCCCCCGGTTGAATACGGCAAAAGATGGTGCTGAATCACCTGCCACTTCGTCGCGCCCAAGGAGAAGGCCGCCTCACGAATATGGGTGGGAATGGTGCGGAGAGCTTCACGGGTGGACACAATCACAATCGGCAAGACGAGCAATCCAAGCGTCAATCCCGCGGCACAACCGGTCAGGGCGACGCCCAGGGCCACCACGCCCAGCGCCGTGCGGAACGGGGACCGCCTCCGCCGTTCATTGAGATTGACCCTTGGCATATATCCCATCTCC
>JANMVK010000434.1:0-10434 GCA_031392725.1 Pseudobdellovibrionaceae bacterium | reverse complement strand
TCAAAGTTCAGGTACATGGAAAAAGGAACGGAGTCGGGAGAGAATTGAAACTGGTCATAAATTTTGAGGTTGTTAAAACCTGGAACAATGTGATTCGACATGGCCACGGCCAGCACTAAAAATGCTCCGTAACTTAGGCCACGGGCCAACGTAGGCAATTTTACATTTGCCGGCAGCCAAAGCAGCAAACCCGCGGCCGCAATGCAAATCAAGGTGATCGGTTCCAGTCGTCCAAGCCCGAGTCCGGATCCAATGGCCACTAAGAGTGCCACCAAAGAAAATTTTGGCTGTGATCTCCAGGCCAAAAGAATGGCTAACAAAAGGAACAGAAATGGGATCATCTCCCAGATCATTGGCTGTAGAGCCGCGATAGGAAATTGGCGCTGGAGCCGACGTTCAGTTGCGGCACCTCTCCCCAGGTGGGGAGCGTGAGTTGGCGGGCGACATGAGCCGAAACCAAAGACCGCCAGGAATTTCCATGAAAACATCGGAGCCAGAATCCGCGGCTCGAGCGCGCCAGTTCGACAAAGCCGGAGAAGTCCAATGCCGGTCCCATGGTCACTTGGCTTTGCACTTCTTCGAGTGTCTTCCAGCCGGCGCGGCGTTCGCTTAAAGTCCAATCGCCCCATCCACCCACGACGTGGGCGTGAGTCTCGCGGTTGGACAATAAAAATTCGCTGAGTAATAGCAAATCGGATTGGGGGCGATGCCAGTCACTGACAGCGCCGGGAATTATTACTGATCCAGTATTCGGTTGCTGATCAGTATCCTGGATACCGTTAACCGTATCCTGGATCCTGGATGTTTGTTGGAGTTCTAATGGTGTTTCGATTCCGCGGAATGGGGCGAAGTCGCTATTTGACAGTGCGGTTGAGTACCGTCGGATTCTTGGCATGGCCGACAGCGCGGAATCTAGTAGTGGCCATATGGTTAACGCCTTCGGCGTCTTGGTTTGTTTTAGTGAGAAAGTGTGAACAATCTCTGGCCGGAATTGGAAAAGAGCCCGTATCCATTTTGGGGAGTGGATTAAGCTCCAGCCTGCGGCTGGTCGTATTACTGTTAGTCTGGGGTGGGCGACTTCAATGCTGGCTGGGTCTAAGGTTGTTAGCGCTAACACTTCATGCTGGCTTTCAGCCAAGCCCAATATAATATTCCAGGCGAAGTGGCCTTTCCATTCGGTGTCGTTGGGGGCGCGGTCGGTGAGCACCGCTAGCCTGGCCATTACAGCACGTCCAGAATGTGATCTAGAAATTTGGAATTGGCTTCTGGGAGTTCGAGTTCTTTTAATTCTTTGGGGGCAACCCATTTTAAATCTAAATGTTGTTGGGTTTTGATTTCGCCCTTCCAGTATTTCACTTCGTAAAACAAAAACAAGATTCCAGTCTTGCCGTAGGTGTGAGTCGCGGCGAATTTTAACGGCCCGACTTCGGCGGACACTCCAAGCTCTTCTTTCAATTCGCGGATCAGGGCTTCCTGCGGACTTTCACCCAATTCAATTTTTCCACCGGGAAATTCCCAGCGGCCGGGGAGGGATTTGCCCTCCGGGCGTTTTCCGACCAAGACTTTGCCCTGCCGCCGCATCAACGCGGCGACCACGGCGATCCACTGGGATTTTACTGTTTTAGGTTTTGCTGGCACTTGGCCACCCGCCGGAAAAAGTTGGGGCCTTCAAAAATCAACGCGGAATACACTTGCACTAAATCGGCGCCGAGTTCGAGGCGTTCCGTTACATCATCGGCGTTGAGAATCCCGCCGACGGAGACTAACAGTTTACCGCGGCGGCGGCCGCCGAGAATTTCGATGGTTCTTTGCAGCAGCTGGCGCGAGCGCCCGGCGAGAGGCTGGCCACTGACTCCGCCTTCTTTAGGGAACGATAAATTGTCTCGAATCGACTGCGAGGTGTTGGTTAGGACCCAGCCGTCGATACCCAGGGCGGCGGAAATTTCTAGCGTGCGCTCGAGTTCATTCTCTTCCATGTCGGGACTCAATTTCAACAGGATGGGATCATGCACTTTCGGAAGAGATTGCAAAATCGGACTTAGAAAATCATTCAGCCTCTCGGGCTTTAATAGTTCGCGCAGGCCTTTGGTGTTGGGGCTTGAAATATTAATAACGAACCCATCCACCGTGCCGCGTAGTTGTTCGAGGAGGAAAATATAATCCTGATGAGCTTGATCGAGCGGCGTCGAAGCATTTTTCCCAATGTTGGCGAATACCGGTGTTCTGCGGGGCATGGGCAATTTATTTAAGCGTTTTTTTACTTTGTCCGCGCCCTGAGAGGGAAAACCTAGCCGGTTCCAGACCGCGAGTTGCGGGATATCGCGCCCGAGTACGGGCGGTGTGTTTCCCGGCTGCGGTTGCGGAGTGATGGTGCCCACTTCAATAAAGCCGGCGCCGAGTGACCACCACGCTTTTACGTTGCGCGCGTCTTTGTCCACGCCGCCCGCGACTCCCAAACGATTGGGAAAATGTAAGCCCCGCCAGTCGAGCGGCCGCCATTCAGGCGGTTTGGATGTTGGTGTAAAAAAATGCAGCCCGTTCAATAAGGGCGGGGACAATCTATGGGCAAGCGAGGGCGAAAGCCATAACCATGGCCGCATCCTCATCACCAGGCCTGTCCCCTCAGCTTCATGGCTCTTTCCAGCCGTTGCAGCGAAGAGGCCATGGCGGCGGTCCGCATGCTCACTTTGTGAGTATCGGAGAACTGCCACACTTTATCGAAAGCTTTGTAAATCACTTCACGCAATTTGCTGCGGACTTCATCTTCCGTCCAGAACAACCACGAAATATCCTGCACCCACTCGAAGTAACTCACGATTACGCCGCCACCGTTGGCGAGAATGTCGGGAACCACGACGCAGCCATTGCCGTCTAGAATTTCATCGGCTTCACGCGTGGTCGGGCCGTTGGCGCCTTCCACAATGACTTTGGCTTTTACATGTTTAGCATTGGTGTGATTGATCACGCCTTCTAAAGCGCAGGGAGCGAGCACATCCACCGGCAAATAAAGTAATTCTTCATTGGTGATGTGAGTGGCGTCGGGGAAATCAACAATGAGTTTTTTCTCTTTCACGTAGCGCGCGAGTTCGGCGATGTTGATGCCGCGCTCGTTATAAATCGCGCCAGACACGTCACTGACGGCCACCACACGGGCCCCTTTGGCATAACCTTCAATGGCTCCGTACATTCCGACTTTACCGAAACCTTGAATGGCCATGGTGCAATCGGACATGCGCTTGCCCATTTTCTCGAGAGCTTTTTCCGTGGCGTAAATCACGCCGAGACCGGTGGCGGCTTCGCGCCCGAGGGATCCGCCGATTTCAATCGGTTTGCCGGTGACCACGCCGGTTTGCGAGAAGCCGGATTCAAGTGAATAGGTATCCAGCATCCACGCCATGGTCTGCGAGTCGGTGCCGACGTCGGGCGCGGGAATATCTTTGTCAGCGCCGATAAAAGGCGCGATCTCGGAAGTAAAACGGCGCGTGAGATTTTCCAGCTCCGCCTTCGATAATTTATTGGGATCCACTTGCACGCCGCCTTTGGCGCCGCCCAAGGGCAAATTCAACAAGGAATTTTTAAAGGTCATCAAAGCGGCGAGAGCGGCCACTTCGCTTAAATCGACGGAAGCGTGATAACGGATTCCGCCTTTAAACGGACCCAGGGTTTGATTGTGTTGCACACGGTAGCCACTAAAAACTTTAACCCGGCCGTCATCCATTTTCACCGGTACTGAAACCATCAAAGTGCGGCGTGGATATCTTAGGCGTTCCAGAACATTCGGGCTGAGGTTCACGACCTTGCCGGCGTTCTCGACGATTTTCATCGTGTTCTGGTATAACGCTCCACCTGTCAGAGCTTCCATGGAAGACCCTCCTAAGCTCAAGTATTCACTGAATTTTCCAATCTAGTGGTGGCCGGCCTTCACGTCGACTGTCGACGCACTTTGTTGATCGCAATTGGGCCCGGTGCCTGCGCTTGAGAGAGTGTGCTACTCCTTTATCACTATGAAAGAGTCACGAATCGAAGGCGATCAGCTCAAAACTTTGCTGAAATCTTTACCGCGCAGGATCGAGTCCTTGCCTAAGGTGCGCTTGATCGTTGTGGGCGACATCGGCCTCGATGAATACGTGCTCGGCGAAGTGCGCCGGATCAGCCCGGAGGCACCGGTTCCGGTAGTGGAAGTCCAAAGTCAGGATTGCCGGCTCGGCCTGGCTGCCAACGTGGCGCAGAACGTGGCCTCTTTGGGCGGGATCGCCCATCTGGTGGCGGTTGTCGGCCAAGACGGCGCGGCCGATGAGTTGCGTGGGAAATTGCGCCATAGTGGCGTGAGTTCGGAACATTTGATCGTGGATGCCTCGCGCCCCACGACCCGCAAGCTGCGGGTGATGTCGGGCTCTCATCATATAGTTCGCGTTGATTATGAGAAAAAGCGCTACTTGTCCGCGGATGTGGAAAAGCAAGTGGTGGCTAAAGTGATCGCCCTGCTCGCAACCGCCGACGGAGTGATTATTGAAGATTACGCCAAGGGCGTGCTATCGGAGAATTCCATTCAGGCCATCATTCGCGAAAGCCATGCGAAGAAGAAAAAGGTATTTGTCGATCCCAACCGTTCAACGCCCGCCAAATTTTATAACGGCGCCGATGTGGTCACACCCAACCGCGATGAAGCGGTGGAGTTAAGCGGCCTCGATTACGATGAACTGCGCTTGAAATCCGATTTTATTTTAGAAGTCGGCCAAGCATTGCGTGAACGCATGCAAGCGGAGAACGTGGTGATCACCCGCGGAAAAGAAGGCATGACGTTGATCAACGCCAATGAGGCCGTGCATATGCCAACCTTCGCCCGCCAAGTTTATGACGTGACCGGAGCCGGTGACACCGTGATCGCCGCGATGGCGTTGGCTCACGTCGGAGGTTTCACTCTGCCTGAAGCTTGCGTGATGGGAAATGTGGCTGCCGGAGTTGTGGTGAGTAAAGTGGGCTGCGTGCCGTGTTCCAAAGCCGAACTTGTTCAATACGCTCAAGAGCTGGTCGACGAACACTCTTGAGTAAGATTTTTCAAATTAATATTGGTAGCGGAGAAGCGCGAAGATCAGCATTCCGATGGCGATGACCCAGTGGCCGGCGTGACCCCAGCGCTCCATTCTTTTTTCAAAAACGTAGTCGCGCTTCATATTGGTCGGATCGGCCAGCAGTTGATCACGGCCGTGAGTGACGATTAAAAATTCCGCCACCGAGAAAGTTACTAAAAAACTCACGGCTAAGTTCATCGAGATCATTAAGATAAAAATCTTGGCCAGGTGACCCATACCTGGAACCTCTTGTTGTCCATAGTACACCAGGCCCGCCGCGCACAGGCCGGTCAACAGCACCGGCAGCACAAAATATTTCAAAAGCAGGCCCGTTTTATTTTTTAATTTTTCACTGACCCGTCCCCACGAGTGATCGGCTAAAACCGCGGTCCGGCGGTAGTGCATCATTTCCTCGGTGTTCACCATTTCGGGTTTCAGTGCGGCCATCATTTCAAGAATGTACTCACTGCGCTCAAGCACCACGGTGAAGCGGTGGTTCTCGCCCGATTTCATCACCAACTTAAACCAGCCGCCCACATACGGCAGATGGGAAAACTTAATGGCCACGACATCGGCAAAGGGAACTTCCACCGTCTTGTCGGGGCTCTCCATGGTTAAGCCGTGCTGATGCACTTTGATCTTTACGAAAGCGAGGGGTCTGACGAAAAAATGCGCTTCGATCAGCAACACCAGCGGAGCCAGCGCTCCGCCCATTCCCACCATCAGGGCTAAGCTGGGATTGTCATTCACGTAGGCCGCGAGGGCCAATCCGAGTACAGTCAAAGCCCCTATAGCGGAGAACGCCAGCAAGCCATAGTAGGAAGCTCGCAAATGAGGGCGGTAGGTGAGAGTTCGACTTAGGTTTCCACGGGCTTGAAAGGCATTATTGCTGCTCATATCTATACTGTACGGGAAAGGAGCGAAAATTCCATATTCCAACTTTAGCCGTCTTGTGTTAAACCCGCTATCTATGCAAAAAGTCCGGTTTTTTGACCTCAACTTAACAGACTTAAGCCAAGCTCTGAAGGGCCTCGGTAAAGAGGGTTTCCGCGCTCAGCAGCTGTTTCGCTGGATCTATGGTCAGAATGTTCATGACCCGGCGTTGATGACCAATCTGTCCAAAGATTTCCGGGCGGAGCTGCCGGATTTAATCGATTTCACTTTGCCCGAGGTTATAAAGGTTCACAAAAGCGTCGACGGCACCACCAAACTTCTGTTCAGCGCCGGCAATGGTAAAAGTGTCGAAGCGGTTTTGATTCCGAGTAAAGGCCGCATGACGATATGCCTGTCGAGTGAAATTGGCTGCAATATGGCCTGCAAATTTTGTTACACCGGCAAACAAAAACTCGTGCGCAAACTTGAGGCGTGGGAAATCGTCGGCCAGTTTGTTCAGGCTTCGCGCGTGCTGCCCGAGGGCGAGAGCATCACCAATGTGGTGTTTATGGGAATGGGCGAGCCGCTCGATAACACCGATGCGGTTTTTAAAAGCATCGAGATTTTTCGGTCAGAATGGGGTTTTAATTTATCGCGCAAGCGGGTGACGGTTTCCACTTCGGGAATCGTACCCATGATCCCCCTGGTAACGGACGCGGGCGTGCGCCTGGCGGTGAGTCTCAACGGGGTGAATGACAAAGTGCGCTCAGAAATCATGCCCATTAATAAGCGTTGGGATCTCAAAGAGTTACTCGAGGCCTGCCGGGAGCACTGCCGCCAAAGTAACGACAAGGTGACCTTCGAATATGTTTTACTGAAGGGCGTCACGGATTCCATAGAAGACGCTCAAGATCTCTATCAGCTGACCCGCGATGTGCCCTGCAAGATTAATATTATCCCATTTAACGAGCACCCGGACTCCGGCTTCCAGCGCCCCGATGAGTCGGCCATTGTCAGTTTTCAAAATGAGTTGATTCGGCTCGGCGCGCATGTTTTACGTCGTAAAACCATGGGCCGGGACATATATGCAGCTTGCGGGCAACTCACCACGGCTGCTAAAAAAGAACCTGTCCAAATTTCGCTTTAAGTTTAGATGATCCCGCCGACGGGATCGTCCCATGTTAGGTGGAAATTTATGAATTCGATTTTGGTCGTTGGCAGCGTTGCGTACGACACCGTCACCACTCCCAAAGGGACGCGCAAAAATATTTTGGGCGGCTCCGCTAATTATTTTTCCATGGCAGCCTCGTTGTTCGCTCCTGTGCGGGTGGTGGGCGTGATCGGCGACGATTACAAAGTGGAAGATAAACAGCTGCTGGAAGCGCGCAAAGTGGATTTGCGCGGTCTGCAGCAGGTGCCGGGCAAGACCTTCACTTGGGAAGGCAAATACGAAAAAGATATGAATGAGGCCATCACCCTGGCCACGCATTTGAATGTGTTTGAAAATTTCCATCCGACGATACCACTGGAATACCGCGACTCTGACGTCGTGTTTCTCGCCAATATCGATCCCCCGTTGCAGTTGCAGGTGCTCGAGCAAGTGAAGAAGCCGCGGTTGGTGGCGGCCGACACCATGAACTACTGGATTAAGTCCAAAAAGAGCGAGCTTCTTAAAGTTTTGGAGAAAATCGACATTTTGATGATCAATGAAGCCGAGCTGCGCGACCTGACCGGCGGCTGGAACACCATCCGCGCCGCCAAAGACGTAATGAAAATGGGTCCGAAGGCCGTGGTCATCAAACGCGGCGAATATGGATTTATTCTTTTCACTGAAACCAAATATTTTATATTGCCCGCCTTTCCCGTCGAGGAAGTGGTCGACCCGACCGGCGCCGGCGACACTTTTGCCGGAGGTTTTTTGGGCTACTTGACTCAGCTCGGGCGCGATTACACCCGAGAAGACTTTAAGCAGGCCTGCGTGCACGGCTGCCTTCTGGCTAGCTTCACCGTTCAGGACTTTGGCCTGGATGGAATCCGCCGGGTCAGCATGAATGACCTGGAAGAACGCCTCAAACTCTACCGGCAAGTCATTTCCTAGACTGGACTTTGCCGCCTATCATCTAAATAAGAACGCTGAATTTTCCGATAGTTGCTTAAGAATGGGTGAGAAAAAAGGCAAGGCTCTGGCCATGGAGCTTATTGACGATCTACTGAACGACAAGACAGTAGAGCTCAAAAGCACGCAGCCCGAGCCGAAAAAAACCGAACCGAAAGAGCCGCAAAAATCGGCTAAGGCGCACGGCCCTGCCGCCAACGTTGGACCTGCCGCACCCGCCGCGAATGATGACCACACCGAACGCATCAACGAAAGCAAACTTCAGCAGGCCATCGCTAAACCCGCGGCCCCGAAAGAATCCGAGGACAAAGTCCGCGCCAGCGTGGGCCGCTTCTCCTCGATGCGCGCCGGTGGCCAAGGTGGCACCGAAGCGGCGCTCGCGCAGAGCGAATCGCTGCGCATCGCTCAAGGCCGCTTGCTCGAACTCGAAGCTGAAATTGAACGCTTAAGAATTCAAAATGAAGAACTCGGAGCTGCCGCGGAAACTCTGCGCCGGCGCGCCGACGAACTGCTCGCCGTCAACAACCGGCGCGAGGCGGATTATCAAAACGCCATTGGCAGTTTCGAACAGGAAAAAAATATTTTGGGCGCCAGCCGCGAGGCCATGGCCCGCGATGTGGAACAGTTGCGCCGCAAGAACGAAGAGATGGAACTGAGAATCTCCTCGAACATTCAAAAAATCCGCGTGCGCGAGCGTGAACTGGAAAACCGCCTTGAGTTGATCAAGATGGAGAGCCAAGCCCTCATCCGCAGCAAAGACGACATGATTCTCGAGCTCAAGCGCCAAATTGACCAGTTGAGCATCGAGCTCAACAACTACCGCACCAAGAATCAGGAAATCAACCGCCAGACCACCGACAAACAGGAAATGTTGCGCCGGACCGTTAAGGCGTTGCGCCTGGCCCTCAGCATGCTCGAGGGTGAAGACGACCAGAATAAAAATCCGCAGAGGAAAGCCAAGTGAAGCACGAGGATTTTCAATCCCTCGAGATGGAGGATGTCCTCACTCGAATGCTCACTTACGTTCAGAACCAAACAAAAAGCGCCGCCGTTCACTGGATCTCAGCGCACGGGCTGTCGCGCGTTCATGAAAGTTCCGTGGAAAACTGGAACTGGGCCTTGGCCGCGGCCGATGTAATCGGCAACCATATGTGGAGCCAGCCCGCCAGCGACATGTGGTCGCTTTACCAAATGTGGACTCAGGTGGATCAGCTTTTTCCGCGTCCGTGGAAGGGCACTTTGCCGGCTCATATGGTGCTCGATCCTCATCCCCGTTTTGTTTATCCGGTGTTTTATAAAGAGCGATTGATGGGAATCATCACCTTGGACCGCCCCCGCGACTCCAATCCGGTGATCTTGCTTGAGTCCTTTAAAACCGGGCTGGATCTCGCCACCCGTTATTTGCACTTCGCCTATATGCACCTCGAAGCGAAAAATTTGTTCTATGTGGACGAAGTCACGGGCCTGCACAATCAGCGCTACCTGCCCATGGTGCTGGAACATGAAATCCAACGCTCCCAGAGAGAGAAGGGCCAATTCTCCCTGCTGTTTCTCGACATCGATTACTTTAAAATGGTCAATGACGGACGGGGCCATTGGGTCGGCAGCAAATTGCTGGTGGCCATCGGCAAGGTTCTCAAGACCCAGGTCCGCAGCTGCGACTACACCTTCAGGTATGGGGGGGATGAATTTATTGTAGTGTTGGGCAACGCCGACCTGGAGCGCTCCAAGGTCGTGGCGGAGCGCATTCGCGCCGCCATCGAGCAGCAAACCTTCCTCGTCGAGGGCCACAGCCTCAATCTTACGGTGAGCATTGGCCTCGCCGCGTATCCCACCCACGCGCAAACGGTGCCGGGTTTGATTCAGATCGCCGATCAGGCTATGTATTACGGCAAACGTAAGAGCCGCAACATCGTGTTCGTCGCGAGCTGAAAGTAGCATGAGCAAAAAGAAGATCAAATTAGTTGTGAGCGATTTACATCTCGGGGTGGGCCGCACTCTCGAGAATGGCCAGCTCAATGACATGGAAGAATTTTATTTCGACGAAAAATTCGCTGAGTTCATGCACTATTACACAACGGGTAAATACGCCGACTATGAAATTGAACTGATTCTCAATGGCGACATTCTCAATTTTTTGCAGGTGGACTATCACGGCCATTATCTGACCGTGATCACGGAAAGCATCTGCATGGATGTCATGCGCCGGATTATCGCCGGCCATCCGGCGTTTTTTAAAGCCATCCGCGATTTCGCCGCCAAGCCGGGCAACACGGTGACTTACGTGGTGGGCAATCACGACCAAGCCATGCTGTGGCCGGCGTGCCGCGCTTATTTAAATGAGGTGATCGGCACCACCATTCACTATAAAAA
>JANMVK010000313.1:0-2330 GCA_031392725.1 Pseudobdellovibrionaceae bacterium | reverse complement strand
GCTCGTAATATCTCATATTGAAACGTACGGAATTGAAACGTCATTCTTAACTACACCCGACCAGCGTATTCAATAAGCGACAAACTCTTGTTCGGATCGCTCGCGCCAAACCCGTTCGAATTGGCGGAGCGTGGCCCGCTGGTTGCTATTTAGAGTGGTATGAACAAACTTATAAAAATACTAATTCCGGGATCCTTGCTCTTCACCTTCCTCTTCGCCCACGGATTTGCCTGTAGCAATCAGATGGCGGCGTTCCGGATCGGAGGCTTGCACGCACCAGCACGGCTTCAATCGCCTACCTTCAACCAGCTTATGGGGGAATACGGTTCGGCCAGCAAGGATCAGGGTGTGACTTATGATCTGCGGGAAATCGGGGTCGCTCCGGAAACGAAAAAGCAATGTGTGGTCGGTGAGCTCGATATCGTGGCTGTGGCCATCGCCTGTCATATTAATGCTCCTTTTATTATCACGGTTAAAGATGCCCAGAAGGAAGTAGTCCTGATGGCCTTTGGCTTAAACTCAGGACAAGACATCAACGCGCTGATCGCGCGCCTGACCGGATTACTGGTGCGCAGTGTGGTTGGCAATGAAATCGACATTTTCGCCTGTATCGATTCGAATTCGAATGGTTCGTGCGCCGATGAGCCGATTATCGATCTCAACCGTGCGACCGCGGACATCCTCGGAGGCGCGGCCGGCCGACTGTGTGATCAAACTAAATTTGGTGTGTTGCTATTCCATAAACACCATTCATTCAGCCCCGGCACCTCGACTGTTACCGTGCCCGTCATGGATATCGCTTCTCAAGTGGTGCAAGATTCCTTACGCAACTTAAGCCCCCAGGCGACGACCGAGGGTGGCCGCACGATCTTCCCCCTGCAATTGGTGAAGGCGGATCATGATCTCTGCCCCAAACCCGCGGTTCGCACCGACGGCTGTTTCGCCAAGGGCACTAAAATCAGCCTGGCTAAAGAAGTTTCGATTCCGATCGAAGAACTTCATCCCGGAAACCGCGTCTTGTTAGCCGATGGCCGCGTGGCCATGGTTAAGAGAGTTACAGCTGGTCCTGAGCCGAAACCCATGGTGATGTTTGAAACCAGCCGTGGCCAAAAAATCATGATCACCAGCGAGCATCCGTTGCTGACTGCCAAAGGCGTGAAGCTGGCTAAAGACATTGCCATCGGCGATCAATTGAAATCCGCTGACGACGGCAAGTTTGTTGAGATTGTGTCCATCGGCCAGAAGGCCTACACCGAAAACGTTTACAACTTCGAGTTGGAAGGCAAAAGCGCCGATGCCGATCACTTAGTGGTGGCTGAAGGCTTAGTTTCCGGTGAACTCTATCTCCAGAACAAAATGTCCAACAAAGGCAAAGTAGCTCCCGGCTCGTTGAGCAGCCGGTAGTTAGTACTCGCTCTCCTGATCATCGACAAAAGCCTTAAGGCTGCCGTATGATTTACGGGCTGGGATACGGGCCTTGGATCTGGTAGACCCGCCCATCGGGCGCTTTGAAATATACAATCGCCCAATTTTCCGTGGAATGATAAACCGGCGCGACGAGTTTAACCTGGCGGCTGTCCATGTTGCGGCAGGCGTTGGCCAAATTGTCGACCGTGATGGAAAGCATCGGGTGGGTGTAGAGCTGACTTTTGGCAAAGCGGTTGGGCTCGACCAGTTTCAACGAACCATTGGGCGTTTTAAATTTTGTGAACCGGTTAATTTGTGTGTCGATCACAGGCTCGCCCTGATCGGCGATCACCAATCCCATCATGTCTTGCAGAAAAACCACCATATCGTCGAACTCGTCATCGTACTTGCACGGCAAGACCCAGCCGAGCTTGGTGACCTGCACCGGCTCCAGCGTCTGGCCCTCGCCCGCGGCTTGCAGATTGCGCCACACGCGGTGGCGCAAGATTTTGTGATAGTAGATTATGCCCACCAGCGCGGCCGCGATATGGCTGCCATGGCCGATGGGAGAATCGAGCACGTCGTCTTTGATAAACAGCCCCAGGAAATCGAAGCCGATAAAAAGTGTGGCGCCCCACAACGCCTTCATCGGGAATACTTTGAGCAGCCAAATGGTCCGGTTGCGGTAAATCAGCGCGCACAAGATCATGATGCCGGTGACCGGTCCGGTGGCGCCAAACATCATGGCGTCGGGCCGGTTCAACATAGGGGAGATCATGCAATGATTCATGGCGCCGACGAAGCCGGAGACCAAAAAGTATTCCATAAACCATTTACTGCCGACCATATTTTCCAGCATAAAGCCGAAGGTGATCAGGCCGAATGTGGTGATAAACAGGTGCAAAAAGTCATGGTGATAAAAC
>JANMVK010000193.1:0-3859 GCA_031392725.1 Pseudobdellovibrionaceae bacterium | reverse complement strand
GGCCCGAGCGGATCCGGTCGACACATTGCGGGCGTCCTTCGTGAACCTTTTTAATGGCTTCACAAACGATGCCCTTATCTTTTAAATATTCGGCGGTGCCGTGGGTACCACTGAGCGTATAGCCCATGCCATTTAACTCCTTAACCAGAGGCAGGAGTTCGTCTTTGTCTTTTTCCCGCAAGGACAGGAAGACTTCCCCTTTATTCGGCAATTGCAGGTCGCAACCGACAATGGCTTTTAATAAAGCTTCGGCATAATCGGCGCCGCGGCCCATGGTTTCGCCGGTGGATTTCATCTCAGGCCCGAGAATGGAGTCGGAGTCGGGAAATTTTTTGAAGGGAAACACCACGCCCTTCACGCTCACCGTTTTAATATTGTGCCAATTGTATTTTTCCGGCTGCACTTTATCTTTTTTTAATCCCAGAATTCCCTTTACGCCTAAATCCACCAATGGAATTCCGGTGGCCTTAGCGATAAACGGCACGCTGCGCGAGCTGCGCGGGTTGGCCTCCAGCATAAACACTTCGTCGTCTTTAACCGCGAGTTGCAAATTTAAAAAACCCTGGACGTTCATCCGGTCGGCGAGCCGCCGGCTTAAATCCTCGATGCGGGCGCAGGTGTCGTCCTTCAGGCGCTGGGGCGGCACGACACCCATGCTGTCGCCGCTGTGAACACCGGCGGCTTCGATATGTTCAATCACTCCGCCGATCACGGACCAATCGGGTCCGCGCACTAAATCGACATCCACTTCCAGCGCCCGGTCCAAAAATTGATCCATTAAGCAGGGCGCGGCTTTGGAGATCGCGCCGCCGTGCCGTTCGAAATAAGCCTTCAGTTCATCCGGTGTTTCAACAATTTCCATACGGCGCCCGCCCAGCACATAACTCGGCCGGCAGATCATGGGATAACCGACCGTGGAGCCAAGCGCGAGCGCTTCATTCACATCGCTGGCCATGCCAGAACGGGGAATTCGGAATTGCAGCTCCTGGCAGATTTTCGCGAACTGGCCGCGGTCTTCCGCCAAGTCGATGCTTTCTATGGTGGAGCCGAGCAGCTTTTGCCCCGCCTTCACCAGCCGGTGCGCCAAATTGATGGGAGTCTGCCCACCCAGCTGGGCGACAAAACCCGCCGGACGGGTGAAGCGCAAAATTTCGAGTACATATTCGTACGACAGCGGTTCAAAAAACAAAGCGTCGGACGTGTCGTAGTCGGTGCTCACCGTTTCCGGATTAGAATTGATCATGGACACAGAATAACCGTTGCGCTGAAATTCGCGCACGCTGCGTACGCAGCTGTAATCAAACTCTACTCCCTGGCCGATACGGTTGGGGCCACTGCCGAGCAGTGCGATCATGGGCTTACCGAAGGCAATGGCCTCCTGCGGACTGTGATAGGTGGAATAGAAATATGGAGTCTCCGATTTAAATTCGCCGGCGCAGGTGTCGACCCGCAAATAAGCCGGCAAAATTTTGTGCTGCCAGCGGCGCTTGGTAACTTCCTCAGTTTTAAGACCGGTCCAATGAGCGATGGCCGCGTCGGAAAATCCCAACTTCTTGGCTTTGGTGATCGCAGCGGCATCAAGCGAATCGGCATGAAACTGTTTCTCATGCAGCGCCAGCTGTTCCACTTGCTCGAGGAACCAGCGGTGAATTTGCGTTTTAGCGTACACCTCGTCGACCGTCATGCCGTCGCGGAATGCCTGAAACACATGGTAAACGCGCTTACTGTTGGGGTAAGCCAATAGGGCATCATCAAACAAAACCGGAATGGCGCCGCGCTCATCTTTTTCGAGCGACACCAAAGCCTTCTGCAAAGATTCCTTAAAGGTGCGGCCAATGCCCATCACTTCGCCCACCGAACGCATTTGCGTGGTCAAGTGGTCGCGAGTGCCGGGAAATTTCTCAAAAGCAAACCGCGGAATTTTAGTTACGACATAATCCAACGCCGGCTCATAACAGCACGGCGTGGAGCCGGTGATGTCATTGCGCAGCTCTTCCAGATCGTAGCCGACCGCCAGCAACGCCGCGATTTTAGCAATGGGAAATCCCGTCGCCTTACTGGCCAGAGCTGATGAGCGCGACACGCGCGGATTCATTTCAATCACCACCCGCTGGCCGGTGACCGGGTCCACCGCGAACTGAATATTGGCGCCGCCGGTTTGCACGCCGACCGCTTCAATAATTTTGCGGGCTTCGTCCCGCATCGCCTGATAGGCCACGTCGGATAAAGTCTGCTGAGGCGCCACCGTAATACTGTCACCGGTGTGCACGCCGCACGGATCAAAATTTTCAATGGAGCAAATCACCACGAAGGTGCCCGATTTATCGCGCATCACTTCCAGCTCAAATTCGAGCCAGCCGAGAATGCTCTCTTCAACCAGACACTCGGAGGTGGGACTCTCATGCAGGGCTTGGGCGATTTTAACTTGATACTCTTCCAGAGAATAGGCCACACCGCCGCCGCCGCCGCCCAACGTGTAATTAGGCCGCAGAATCAGAGGGAAGCCGATTTGGTCAGCCACTTGCAGACCCTGTTCGAAAGTGCGCACCATATGGCTCTTGGGATATTTCGCTCCGACCGTGTCGAGAATGGCGCGGAATTGTTCGCGGTCTTCGGCATTGCGAATCACTTTGGGGTTGGCCCCGAGCATTTCGATATTGAGTTCGCTTAAAATTCCGGCTTTATCCAGTTCCAGCGCCAAGTTGAGCGCGGTCTGCCCGCCCAGTGTGGGAATGATGGCGTCGGGCCGCTCTTTGCGCAGGATTTTTTCCACATAAGCCAGTTTCAGGGGCTCGATGTAAACTTTGGTGGCGATTTCGGCGTCGGTCATGATGGTGGCTGGATTGGAGTTGATCAACACCACTTCCAAGCCTTCCTTCATCAGCGCTTTACACGCTTGCGTGCCCGAATAATCGAACTCGCAGGCCTGACCGATCACGATCGGTCCACTTCCGAGGATCACCACTTTTTTCAAATTCTGTTTTCTTGGCACTGTTTACTCTATATCTTCAATTTGGATTCATTCGAGTAGATATTCTGGATATCGAGATGCTTGTACTGCTCGTGTTTGTGTTTCATTTTAAATAACCGCGAAATCATCTCTTCGCGCGCGATGGCTTGGTCTTCTTCCGGCAACTTGTTCACGCGCTTGATCTCTTTCACAATAAACTTGTTCACTTCCGCCGGATGAAAGCAAAAGGCGTTGGAGAACACAAAGCCTCCGTCGTGCGGGATCAGTCGCGCTTCAAAGTATTCATCCTTCTCAAATCCCACGGTGATGCGCGACCTCTCGAGCACATACTTAAAACCGGTGAACAAATCGCGGATGTGCATGTCGTCTTTTTTTAACTTTAAAAATTCAAACAGGCTGTGGCGCGAGTTGCGCAGGTTCAAATAGGCCGAACGCTCGTCCTCGCGAATTTTGTAATTGGGTTCGTCCAGCACCATTTCCACCGACACGCGGCCGGTGCCGCTCATTTTGCGGGTGAACAAATACCAATCGGTAAACTGGGCCATCTTGAGTTCAAATTCCTGGGTGCCTTCTTCAAACGTGCCGGCCTTCTCAAAAAAATGATCCTTGGCAGCCTTCACTTCCGGCAAAAACTTTGAGCCGGTGTAAAACTGCATCAGCTTTTCGATAAAGGGTTCGTAATTCATTGTGTCTGCCTCATGAAGAAATCAAAAAGATCAACAGCATCATGGGGCCCGGGATGACTCTCGGGATGGAACTGCACACTGAAAGCTTTTTTCTCCGAGTCGTAAATTCCCGCCACCGTATTGTCGTTCAAGTTTGTGTGCGTGACCTGCACCGACGAGGGCAGCGATTGCATATCGACCGCGTAACCGTGGTTTTGGCTGG
>JANMVK010000096.1:0-1684 GCA_031392725.1 Pseudobdellovibrionaceae bacterium | reverse complement strand
CGCGTCCAGCAAAATTTTTAATTAATTTTAAGAAGTGAAGCGTGGACGCGCCCATAAATATTTTGAGTTTATGATTGTTGTTGATGGATGCCGCGCCTGCTCCCATTACAAGGCCCAGGCCTTGTAATGGGAGCTCTTGCGTTGAAAAAGTGAAGTATTCGCCGACCTTAGTCGGGTGAGAAACACTAAAGACACTTGCTGAGTCCGCAGCAATCCCTGTTCAATAATAGATATGAAACTCGCAGGCATTATTGCAATTTTCGCGGGCGCGGCGGCATTAGCGGCGGCCTTCTCAGACAATCAATGCGAAATGTCTGATAACGCCATCATGAAATATGAGCAGCGGATTCTTCAAGCCATAGTGGATGATCCTGACAAAATCGAAGCCCCATTGAAATGCCTGATGGAAGTTCAGCAAAACGGCGAAGGCATGAACAAATATTTCGCCAATAAATTTTTGCGCCCGATGATGGGCGCCGACATGCCCGACGGAATCGTAAAGGACAAACGCTACGCCGCCATCACCAAGCACTTGGAAAAAAATCCGGAGATGGTGGTCAATGGCTTTGCCAAGGGCGATTGGGGTTTTTACAAATTATTTTGTGAAGTGGGCGACACCAGTTTTTGTCCCGCCATGATGCCGGATGAATTCGACGTACAAACCGATGCGCCTCTGCTGGCGGCCTCATCCATTTTGAAGCTGCGCCAGGCGTATCTTGTGTTGGGCGGAAGTCAGAAGCGCGAGATCGCGGAGCGGATCAAATTTCTCCATCAAACCATTCCCGCTCAACAAAAAATCCAGCGGCAGTTTATCGAGCAGATCTACAAAGAGCTGTTCGGACCGGTTTCCGTCCGGCCCGCTTAACATAATAATTACGGCTCTTCAAAATACTATGGCTCTTCGTCGGTGACGACTTCCTTATCCTTCAGCTTCCCTTTGCCGGTGGTGATCTTCGTGGCTCCGCCGCGGGCCGGTTTATCGAGCTGGGCCATAAGGGCGGAAATGCGGTGAAGATTAGAAACCCAGTCCGTCACGATCAATTGATTGCGCTCTTTAAAAGGCACCAGCTCGCCATCGCTGGAAGTTAAAATACGCAATTGCTTGTTCACTTCGTCGGCGCTGATAAATTTCAGGTTGATCACCCAGGTGTACATTTTCTCAGGCTTGAGAGCCGGCAATTCGGTTCCCACTTCAATCAAATTGCGCTGAATGCGGCGGGCTTGCGAAATCATCATGACGTCGCCCTGCTTGGAAATCGCCAAGCTATTGGACGCCAGTACCATGGACAATTGGTTAAAACCCTCTTCCACTGAAACCGATTCCGGATTCATCACCGTTACTTTGCCGCGGACCTGGGGGTCCACCACAAATTTTTGACCGCTCGCCTGGGAATAGTCTTTGATCACATCCATGATGTCGGCGTTCTGATAATTGAACTTCATTGTGCCTTTGGCGGCTGCACTCACCGAAATAAGGCTCAAGACGAGCGCTGCGATCCAAGTTTTCACAATGTACCTCCGGAAAACGGTTAAGCGCCCATTGTGCCTAAGGCTTCCTCAATGTCCAGGATAAGACCGAAGAATCTTGACCGATGGCTAGATTCTGCCATCCTTATTAAGGGGTATTCATTTATGAGCCGTTGCAGCGCGTTTTTTCTCCTCACTTGTTTCATGTGGCTTTCAC
>JANMVK010000754.1:0-2160 GCA_031392725.1 Pseudobdellovibrionaceae bacterium | reverse complement strand
AGAGAGCCCATGCGCTCCGTGATATCGCGTTCGGTGGTGGCAATTCCTGTTAAAACTCCTTTGTCATCGGTGAGCTTGGTGTTGGTCAGCCACACATCGACGATCCGGCCGTCTTTGGTTTTGCGTTTGGTCTCAAGCGTTGACACCAGTTCTCCCCGTTTTAACGAGGACAGGAACTGACGGGCTTCTTCCTGATATTCTTTGGGAACGGTATCCACGATGTTCATGCTTAGAGCTTCGGCTTCGGAGTAACCGTAAATTTGTTCAGCGCCGCGGTTCCACGCCAAAATATTGCCGTCTAAATCCTGGAAGGTGATCGCATCATTTGAATCCTGAATCACGGTCGCCATCCGGCGAAATTTTTCCAGAGAGCCCATGCGCTCCGTGATATCGCGTTCGGTGGTGGCGACTCCGGTTAATTTTCCTTTATCATCAGTGAGCTTGGTGTTGGTCAGCCACACATCGACAATCCGGCCGTCTTTGGTTTTGCGTTTGGTCTCAAGCGTTGACACCAACTCGCCCCGTTTTAACGAGGACAAGAACTGACGGGCTTCTTCTTGATATTCTTTGGGAACGGTATCCACGATGTTCATGCTAAGGGCTTCGGCTTCGGAGTAACCGTAAATTTGTTCCGCGCCACGGTTCCACGCCAAAATGTTGCCGTCCAAATCCTGGAAGGTGATCGCATCGTTGGAATCTTGAATGACCGTGGCCATTCGCCGGAACTTTTCTAGAGAGCCCATTCGCTTAGGGGCAGTTTTGGACTTTGCGGCTTTTTGTCGACGTGAGATTTTTTTGGCCATTGTGCAATCTAGCCTGTTGAGGTCGCTTTAGCTAACTAAACACCGGGTCTGCTCTCTCTATGGACCTCTTAGGTGCCAAACCGCGCCCGCTTCATCTGGCTCGTACGGCTTGGACCTGTTTCATAATATCCAGGTCACGTTCGGTGACAAAGTTGATCACGGTTCCGGATCGGCCCGCCCGGGCGGTGCGCCCCACGCGATGCAGGTAGTTTTCCAGATGTTGAGGCATATGGTAATTGATCACACGGCCCACGTGTTCGACATCAAGTCCGCGTGAAGCGAGATCAGTGGAAATCAATAATTTCACTTCGCCGTCGCGAAAGGCTTTGAGATTTTTGCGGCGCTGGATTTTATCCATTTCACCGCGGTAAATGGCGCATGCGATACCTTTTTTGCCGAGTTCATTTACGAGCTTGTCACATTGGGCGCGCGTGTTGGTGAAGATTAGCGTTCCGCCTTCGGGACTGTTGGCCACTAGGCTTTCGAGCAAGGGCATGCGTTTGCCGTCGATGACGGTTTTATTTTGAGTTACGAGCTGCGCGACTACGCGGCTGGCGCCCGCCGTGCGGAAAACCTCACTCGTTGGTACAAGTTCCTTCATCATCGTTTGCACTTCCGCGGATACGGTTGCCGAGAACAAAGCGATTTGGCGATTCGCTTTGCACGCCGCCACGATTTTGGTGGCGTCGGTGAGAAAACCGGCGTCGATCATTTGATCGGCTTCGTCAAAAACTAAAATGTTCACGTCGGACAAAAACACCTGGCGGCTGATCATTTGCACCAAGCGCCCGGGAGTGGCGACTAAAATTTCAAATGAGCCTTTCATATTTTCTTTGGCGACCTGAATCTTGGTGCCGCCCAAAATCGTGCGCACTCTAAGACGGGTGGTGTGCGTGAACATCTTCAGCACTTTACTGACTTGTTCACCCAACTCGCGCGTCGGCACGACGATGAGCGCGCGGGGCCGGCTGTCCGCAATCACTTTGTCTCCGTCAGTCTCGCGTTGCTTGAGCATGCTGAGAATCGGCAGAGCAAAGGCCAACGTTTTGCCGCTGCCGGTTTCGGCCACACCGACGATGGATTTTCCTTCAAGCATGGCGGGAATTGCAAAGCGCTGAATCTCAGTCGGGATGGTGAGCGCCTTTTCCTTGAGCGTGAGCTGCAGGGAGCTGAGTAGAGTGTAATTTTTGAATGATAAGGCCATGACCGATCCTTTGGGCTAAAGTGCGCCTTATATACCATTGAATTGCGAAAAAGCGCGTGCGGAGAGGACTTTTTGGCGGAATTACAAGGGGTTGGCTAAGGAATCGACAGTCGAGGGGCTACCATTGTCTAGATTTCGATTCAGACCTACCTG
>JANMVK010000737.1:0-1500 GCA_031392725.1 Pseudobdellovibrionaceae bacterium | reverse complement strand
GGGTTTCCGCCAACTAGGGAGCTCATAACCACATAAGTTTGGCTTTCCACGGCGCGGGCTTGTGAGCAATGGCGCACCCGCCAGTAACCATGAATATCACCCGTGCAGGACGGCACCAAAATCAAATCGGCGTCCTTTTTGGTGAGTTCTTTGGTGTAGGCGGGGAATTCAATATCGTAACAAATGGCCACGCCAAGGCCGGCGCCCTTCCACTCCCAAAAGCGAATATTGGGATGGCCCGCCGAAACATTCCATTTTTCATTTTCAAAGCGGGTCATATTCTGTTTGTCTTGCTCAAATTTACGGCCGTCGGGGAGGTAGGTGAAACAGCGGTTGACCCTCCGCACCCGCATAAACACCGGCACTGAGCCGGCCACGATGATCAACTGGTACTGTTTGGCCAATTCCTGAAAGCGCGAATGATACTGCGCCTTCACATCGTCAAAGCCGTCCAGCGCCTTTTCAAAATTTTGATTGTGCAGGGCGAGCAGCCACGGCAGCGCGAAGTATTCCGGAAACAAGATCAGCTGGGAGTCATCCGTGCCGGCTTGCTTAATCAACGCTTCCACCCGGGCCCAAAAATCATCGGGCGTATCAATCTTGCGGATATCAAATTGTGTGGCGGAAACTCTTAGCGAGGCCATGCATTAAGCCTAAACCCTGACCAAGGGGCGGGCAAGCCGGAATGTATTTCCAAAAGGCCGCTTGCCTGTTGCAGAACCCCCCAATTGCCCCTAAAACTGCCGGGTCGAGGAGAAACTATGACCAAATTCATCGCATTATTTGTGACCATGTCTGTTTCGTTTGCCGCCCACGCTTTTGACTTTTTTGACCAAGAGTTCCCGATTGATGTTTCAGGTACCAAAATCATGGTGGGCAGTTATCGCGCCCGCGCCAGTGACCGCGCCACGGTTGTTTACCTTCACGGCTATGCCGACACCTTCAACAATCACGAAGAACTGTTAAGCCAGCTGCACGATGCCGGTGTGCGCGTGGTGGCTTTTGACTATCCCAGCCACGGTCAATCCGAAGGCGGAATTTGGCTGTGGGATGTTAAAGACGTGGCTTCGATTATTAAAAATGTTCTGAACGCTCCCGCTCTGAATCAGGGCGAGTTGGCCATTAACCGCGATTTGCCCGTGATTTTGGTGGGCTGGTCGACCGGCGCCACCATGGCGATTCGCATCGCTCAATCTTGGAATCCTTCGATCATTCCGGTGGATTTGAGTTTGGCCGGTGTGGTGGCTTTTGCCCCCGCGCTTCCGGCGCAACCTTTTGTCGGTGATGGCATCACCCGTATGGGAGTGAAAGTTAAGGCTGAGGATCTCAGTCAAAATCCCCGCGCATTTAAATATGGTCCCAAGCCCGAGTCGACGATTGCATCGGGACCGTTCGCGGTCTCCCTCGCTGCGGCTTCCGTGGTCGCCAAACTCAGCGCCGCGCCCAACATCCCCACATTGGTGTTCGCGGGTGACAATGATTTGGATTTTTTCGCGATGG
>JANMVK010000712.1:0-1961 GCA_031392725.1 Pseudobdellovibrionaceae bacterium | reverse complement strand
GACCAGAGTCGTGCCTTGATAGGCCTGCGTGGCTTGCGTGATCTCTTTTAACTTGGGATTAATTTTGGACAGCTGTAGATTTAAAAATCGCGCCGTTTCATTCACCACGGCCTGCGCGTTGAACTGCGGAAAGTCGGTGGGCGAAATTGTGAAATCGGCTGGCTCGCGGATTTCCAGCCAAGCGGAAAAAAAGCGCATCAATTTTTCGCGGGCTTCCGGTGTCGCAAGAACCGCCGTCACCGTGGTTTTAAGGGCGGCCGGTGTTTGCACGTAAGTGGCCGGCGTGGTGGAAGACAGTTTGACTTGCTCGGCGGGAGAATCCGCCAGAGTGTAAGACACGTTTTGTAAAAGTTCCGGTGGAGTCAGAACGAAGGCGGCGTCAGTAGTGAACTCATACCGGTACAAGTACTGCGGTGAACTCAACACCACGTCCACGAAGTCGGCTGTGGCCTCATTAATTCCAACCGCGGTGAAACTATCGGTGAAGAATTTTGTAAATTGAGTGATCTTGGTTTCGCTGATGTCACCGCGGAAGGCTTTAAGGAGAAAGGCCCTGGCCTGGGATTGTAAGCAGGCCAAGGAGTTGTTGGTCGAGGTGCAGTTGATCACGGCCGCCGGGCTGAGGCGGACGCGGGCGACAATTTGATCCAGCCATTTTGTTAAGGGTGTGAAGTTGGACGAGTTGATATTGATAATTTCCGCGTACTCATAGTTGGTCTGCAACGGATCACGCGCCATCATGGAAGTTACACTCGTGGTAAAATAGCTCGGGAGCAGCGACCTGGTGGTGGTGTCGACCTGTTGCCTGGTCAGGCGGAAGATCCTCCTGAAAGCGCGGGTGGTGACATCGTTTGGAAAGTATTTTCGGCCAAGTGAATAAAGCGCGGGATTGGTCGTGGCGAAAAACTGATCGGCGGTGGTCACCGGCGGCGCCACCGGTGGCGGTGGAGCCAGAGTGCTCAGAGCGGACGCGATCGCCGAAATTTGAGCCGGCGTGAGTGCCACCAGGGCGGGATTCATCGCCATAGTGGGAACGCCGCCCGCGATTGCCGCGGTGATTTGCGCGGAGGTGCGGTCGCGTTTTAACGACACGGACAATTGCCCGTGGCAACCGGCGCAGTTGCTAGTGTACAGGGCCAGACCGTCCACTGCGATCGCGCCGCGAGTGAAATTCCTAGTGACGGATGCGGTGTTGCCCGCGGCATCGGTTTGATTCACGCTGACGCTCTTAGTGCCGTCGCCGCTCGAGAATACAATGCTAATGGTATAGGCCTGATTGGTGCACGGCCCGCTGACATTGGAGGCCACGCCCGTTCCCGTTGCCGTCACCGCAAAGCCATTTTCACAGGCTCCCTGAAGGGTGAGCCCGGCGGTGGAACTAGTGCCCGCCGCCGGGCCAAGGATGGACAGGTTGGGAACGATTGAGTCTTTGATTACAGAAATCGAAGCCGTGCTTGAGACACCGGCGGAATTGGTTTGCCCGGCGCGAACCTGCTTGGCTCCGTCGACGGCGGATAATGTGACGGCACTGGTGAATAGACCCATAGTGCAGGTGGCGCTGGAGGCCGGCGCGACACCGGCTCCGTCAAGCGTGACTGGAAGCCCGATCGTGCAAGCGCCGGTCACGGTCACCGTGCCCTTTGAATAGGAATTGTTTACGGGGCTGACAATGGTGACCAGAGGGACCGGAATGCCTGGCGGATTCACGGGCGGAGGAAGGACGGTGCAAGTGGATCCCGCGGTTCCCACATTGCCTGCAGTGTCAGTTTGCGACAGCGTAAAATTTTTGACTCCGAGGCCCGCCGTCCAAACCGTTGCGGTTTGAAAAAGGCCGTTGGTGCAAACGGTGGCGCGGGGTGAAGTCAAATCGCCAGTGATGGAAATTTCCGCTCCCGTTTCACACGTTCCACTGATCGACAGGCTGGATCCATTGCACAGGGCGCTCACGACCAAAATCGCGG
>JANMVK010000140.1:0-2070 GCA_031392725.1 Pseudobdellovibrionaceae bacterium | reverse complement strand
GACGTTATGAGTTGGAAGTTTCTTCGCCTGGTTTAGATCGCAAGTTGATTCAGTTGTGGCATTACTTGGGGGCCGTGGGACAGACGGTGCAGCTCCGCCACCGCAACGCCGAGGGAATTTCGGCCACGTATGAGGGCCGGTTGTTGAGTGTGACGGGTTCGATTTTGAGTTTGGAAAATAATAAGGGGCCTTTGACCGTGGAATTCACGGATATAGAAAAGGCCCGGATCATTTTGGGCGATGCTTTTCAGAAAAAGCCACCGCCAGGAAAAAAGAAGAAGAGGTAAGAGTCATGGCAGATAATATGTTTACGGATCTCGGCCGCCTGATCGAACAATTGGGCAAAGACAAGGGCATTGAACGCTCGGTTGTCATCGAAGCCATTGAAAATGGCATGGAACTGGCCGCCCGTAAAAAGTACGGCACCTACCGCGAGATTGAAGCCAAATATAATGAAGAAGTCGGCGAAGTTGAGCTGTATGAATTTAAAGAAGTCGTGAAAGACGAAGATTTTATCGATGAAGAAGTGGAAATTAAATTAAGCGAAGCTTTGGAGCTCGATCCCGAAGCGCAATTGGCCGATTCCATCGGACGCAAACTCGAGTCCAATGACTTGGGCCGGATCGCCGCGCAAACCGCCAAACAAATCATTATGCAGAAAGTGCGTGAGGCTGAGCGCGATATTATTTTCGCCGAATTTGAACAGCGCAAAGGTGAAGTCGCCTCCGGTATCGCCCGCCGCGTGGAACGCGGAGCGATCGTTGTGGATTTGGGCAGGACAGAAGCCTACATTCCGCCGCGCGAACAAATTCCCGGTGAAGTTTATAAACCGGGTGACCGCATTCAGGGTTACATCTCCGATGTGCGCGCTTCGACCCGCGGCCCGCAGATCATTATGTCCCGCGCCGATGAACGTTACCTGATGAAGTTATTTGAAGTGGAAGTTCCCGAAATCTATGACGGCATCGTCGAAATCGTGGCCGCCGCCCGTGAACCGGGTGCCCGCGCCAAGATCGCCGTGCGCTCGAAAGATCCCGCTGTGGATCCGGTCGGAGCGTGCGTGGGCATGAAAGGCTCTCGCGTGCAAAATATCGTGCAGGAACTGCGCGGAGAAAAAATTGATATCGTGAATTTCGACGACGACACCGCCCGCTTCGTGTGCAACGCGCTCGCGCCCGCCGAAATTTCCAAAGTGTTTTTGGATGAAGGCAACCGCGAGATGGAAGTCATCGTACCGGACAATCAATTGAGCCTCGCCATTGGTAAAAAAGGCCAGAACGTGCGCTTGGCCGCTAAGCTCACGGGATTTAAATTAGATATTATGTCTGAAAGCAATATGGCTCAGAAAACCGCGCAAGCGATTCTGAATCTTTGCTTGCTGCCGAATATGAATGAAACCATGGCGCAGAATATTTACCAGTCGGGTTTCTCATCGGTGCAAATGCTGGGCGTGGCGCTGGTTGAACAAGTGGCCGAGATCCCCGGATATGAAGAAGAAGGCAAGGCGCAAAAATTAGTCGACGACGCCAAAGCCCTGATTGAGCAATACAAGGCCGAGGGCAAACTGCTGCCGACGGTTTCCGGCAAAGGTGCTGAAGGCGCCGGCAAGGAAGTTAAAGCCGCTCACGATGCGAAAAGCCAGGCTGAGAGCCGCTTACGCGAAGAGATGGCTCAACTGACCAAGAAGGAGAATGAGTGAACGAGACTCAGTTGAAAGTTTTTGAATTCGCCAAGGAGATTGGTGTTGAGACGCTGACGTTGATGGACAAAATCCGTGAATGGAAATTGCCCGTCCGCAGTCACATGGCCACACTCGATGAAGCGATGCAGGCAGAGATCCGCACGCGTTTGCAACAGGCCGCCGACCAAGCGGCAAGCAAAACGAAAAGGAAGGGTGCGGTCCGCAAAAAAGCGGCCGACGCCGCTCCAGCAGCCGCGGTGCCACCGGTTAAAAAAGCCGCGCCCGCAGCCGCCGCCTCCACGGCCGCCGGCTCGGCGACCGTGCCCGAAGGAGCTACCGCCGCGGGCCCCGCGACGCCGGCCCCTGCGCAGAAGAAAACTGGGTTGAAG
>JANMVK010000548.1:0-1135 GCA_031392725.1 Pseudobdellovibrionaceae bacterium | reverse complement strand
TTACGAACCTTTTCAAGAACCCATTTCGGTGAAGCCATACTATCCCTTTGATTTGTATTCGATTTATGAATTCAAGGAGTTAACATGGGATTTCGCAAGATGCAAAGGCAATGTGGTCCCTTGTCCCGCGAGGAAAGCTGTATAAAATAGGCATCTTATGAACCTACTGAGTGAACTTGAACAATGCGCGGTTAAGGCCAACATGTTCCCCTTTCGAGAGCCCCAGGTGCGGGCCTTTAACGAATGGGCGGCGGGCCGCGATCTAGTGGTGATTTGGCCGACGGGTTCGGGCAAATCCCTGTGTTATCAACTGCCGGCCTTGGTCCGGCCGGGCCTCACCGTGGTTTTATCCCCGTTGATCGCGCTGATGGAGGATCAGACCAGCAAAGGCCGGGCGCTGGGCTGGCCGGTGACGTGTATTCATTCAGGTTTGTCGCGTGAACAGAAAGAGGCGCGGCTAAAACAAGTGGAGCGGGGTGAAGTTAAGTTGCTTTACGTGACGCCCGAACGTTTTCGCCAGCCGGTGTTCACTGATGTTTTAAAAAAATTGCCAATTTCTTTATTAGCGGTCGATGAGGCGCACTGCATTTCCCAGTGGGGTCATGATTTTCGCCCTGATTATTCGAGGGCGGGGGAGATCCGCAAGATGTTGGGCAACCCGCAGTGCATGGCTTTAACCGCGACGGCTACGGCCGCCACCCAGGCGGATATTATCGCGCAGCTGGGTTTGGAGAAAGCCGCCGTGTTGTGGGAAGGCGTGGAGCGGCCGAATTTATTTTTGGCGGCTGAGGAATTTGAGCACGCGGATGATAAATTTCCGGAGATGTGTAAGTGGCTGGATAAAGTGAGGGGCGCCAAGATCATATACTTCACCCTGATCGGCACGTTAGAAAAAACCGCCGACCGGTTAAAGGCAAAAAAATATGATTTTGAAATTTATCACGGCGACATGCAGGACCGCGCGCGAAAGCAGTCACAGCAGAATTTTATCGGCGGTCAATCCAAACTGATTCTGGCCACGCCGGCATTTGGCCTAGGCGTGGACAAGGCCGATGTGCGGGGGGTGTTACATTACGAAACTCCAGGTTCCATTGAAGCCTATTTTCAAGAAGTAGGCCGAGCCGGACGAGACCAG
>JANMVK010000515.1:0-3333 GCA_031392725.1 Pseudobdellovibrionaceae bacterium | reverse complement strand
GTGGCGCGGCCAACAATCCCGCGGGCCACGTGTCTCAACATGGCTGGGTCACCAACGCGGCCGGCGTCCCCTTTCATAACTGGTACGGATTTGGCCGCATCAATGTCGACAAAGCAGTTGCCATGTCGAAGAATTATGTTTCGGCACTGGGAACCTTTAAAGAAACCAACACCGGCAATACTTACAAGTATGATTCAGGTGCTTTAGCCCAAGCTGTGCCGGGGGGAAACATCAACGGCATCACCAGAACTCTAACCGTCACTGAGAACTACAAGATTGAAGGCGTAATGATCCGCGCCGACATCGCCAATTGTGTGGGCGCCTTGGGCCTGGAGCTCACTTCGCCATCGGGCACCAAGAGCATCATCATGAATATCAATAGCCAGTTGCTCGATACGGCGATTATGAACCACGAATTCTTAAGCAATGCGTTCTACAATGAAAACAGCGCTGGAGTTTGGACTTTGAAGGTCATCAATCCCCGCGCGGCTTGCACTGCCACTTGGAACAACTGGCAGATTAATATTTACGGTCATTAATGTAAAAATGGCCCTCCGGCAATTACGCCTCACAACAAACCGCGCGTAATCCTTTCAGTAGTTAATCCCCGCGCACGTCACGCGCCGCCTCTCTCATAAGCTTCAAGCTTCATTAAGATTTCCTGGGGAGGGGGTCCATGATGAGAGCGATTGCTTTCGCGGCACTGCTTTGCGGTGGCGTGTTGTCCAACCATGCCGGAGCTAAAGAAACCGTGGATTGTGAGGCGCGGCTCGAATCCGCTTCTGCGGTCACGGTAGTGGTCGATGCACTGACCGAGCGTGAAAACCCCAAACACTTTCAAGATATCTTCGGCGTGCCGGTGAAATGGGTCAAAGGCCCGCCACCCGCGACACCCGAGAGGATTCCCGGAATGGTGCTGCACATCGGGCTCGGCCGCCAATTGGCCCAGCATGTGATCGGCGACTTCAACCCCATGCTGATCAATGAGAATCTGCGGGTTGAAGACAACAAGTGGAACGAATATTTAATGATTCACTCGGTGGACCCCACCGCCATTCCGCTATCAATCAACGCCATTGATCTGATCGGCCCCAACCGCGCTCCGGCTCAAGCTTTCCCGACCCAAGCGCAAATTTCTGCCATGGTCGCCCGATTTTTCGAAGTGGTCCGCCAGAAATTCCCTGAAGGCGCATTTATTAAACACAGCGCCGAGGCCGGCACCGCCGACAAGGGCAAAATGATCATGACCTTTAAAACCAAACCGGACGACGTGGCCGCGCAATTTTTTAAAGAGATTCATAATCTGCCAGCTCGGGAATTGAAACAGGCGCTCGCCAGCCAAGCCTTTAGCAAAGACCGGCTCGATGACTTTAGCGCCTATTCGCGCCTGGTGGTGGGATTATTATTTGATCCGGTGCAAATTTTTGCCCAAAGGAAAATTGAAATCATGCGCACCAGCGACAACGCCAACAAAGAAATCCGCGTGGACTTCGTTGCCGGCCGGGCCATCAACGCCCACAACCGCTGGAGTTTGGAATACTCCCCGGCCGATCTCCGGCGCGCCAAAGAGTTTGTCGACCGGTTTTTTGCCAAGGCTCCACTGCCGATCCGCCGTTTGACCGGCGGCGCGGATGTGATTTATCTCACCGATGGCTCGCTGATGTTTATGGAACTGAATGTCGGCTCGCAAAGCGCGTACATGGATGCCCGCGATTTGATGATCTCCGCCAATCTACTAGTTTCGAAACTGAAAGGCTCCCCGACCGCGCTGATTGAACGTCTGGAGACCGCCTATCATGGCGGGTTTTCTGCTAAACAGGATTTGCTCAACCAGTTCACCGCGCGCAATATGGATGGACAATACAGCCAGTCGCTTAAGGATCTGCCGTTCGCTGAAGTGCTGACGTACTTTCGCAACCGCGCCATGGATGATCTACCAATGCCGGCCGGGATTGAAGCACGGCGGCGCGTGATGGACGAGATCACGGCCCTGGCCGTGAGCCAATCGCGCCGCATCCGCAACAGTGAAGTGCGGACTGAGCTTAAGGATTTTCTCAGTGCCACTCGCGCATCACTGGAGTTATAAAATGCCGCGCTTTCTTTTTCTTTTCTCGCTAGCCGGTTTGCTAAATTTCGCGCACGCTGAATTGGCTAAACCTCAGGTGATTTATGGCTCCGACGGCCGCCATGATACACAAAATGTTTCCGACCCGCGCCTGATTTCCATCGCCTCAAGGGGCGTGGCACTAATGAATAAAAAAGATTTGGTGGAAAAAGACGCCACCCACTACTGGCTCAATGGCGAAAGTTACGGCAAGACTCTCAATCTGTGCCCGGGTGAACGGTTTTTTGATCAGCCCTCGGTTTCGTTTTGCTCAGGACTCTTGATCACGCCGGATATTATTCTCACCGCCGGCCATTGCCTGCACACCCAAGCCGGCTGCAGCGAGACCGCCGTGGTGTTCGATTATCAATCTCGGACTTTGCCGCGGTCCTCGGCGTATTTTTGTAAAGAAATTTTATATGAAGTGGACACCGACAATCTGGATCTGGCGTTTGTGCGCCTCGACCGCAAGGTGAAGGACCGCGCGCCCTACAATCTTAAAGAAATCGCCGTTCCAAAAAAAGGCGACAGTTTGGTGATGATCGGCCATCCGTCGGGCCTGCCGCAAAAAATCACCGTGGGCGGAATCACCCGCGGCACGGATCTCTACCATATCAAGGCATCGCTGGACGCGTTTGAGTACAACTCCGGCTCACCCGTATTCGAACGGCGCTCAATGAAATTCGCCGGGATTCTGGTGGCTGGTGAAGAGGACTTCGTGCCACAAGAGCCCAACACCTGCTCCACCGCCAAAGTGTGCCCGGAACACGGCTGCCGCGGCGAAGATGTGCTTAGGGCCGAGCACGTGCTCAAAGTATTTAACGGCCTCTAAACCGCCTAAAAGGGCGGGCGACGCCATTTCTTGTCACCGATTTTGCCTCTAATTTCATACATTGATGCCCATCCGGCCCCTGGCTTTGCATTGATTAACTCCCAATGACCTACATTAAAATGACCGCAGCCGTGCTGCTCACTTTGTTGCCTGTCATGGGCTCAGCTAAGACCGAGGGAACCTCGCCCGCGCCATTTAACCAGCGCTTTTTAGGCCGGGAAACCTATGTGACCATGCCGCTCCTGCAGCTGCGCAAGGACCAAATCGCCTTTATTGATTTAGAAATGGCTCAGGCCGACGGCTTCACGGTAAATGCCACGGGTTTAGCGCCCCAAAGCCTCGAGTTTTTCCGCGCTCAATACAGTTTCGCCGGACGGGTCGCCCACGAGCCCGATGA
>JANMVK010000465.1:0-2039 GCA_031392725.1 Pseudobdellovibrionaceae bacterium | reverse complement strand
AGAGGCTATCCGAAAACTGATCCGATGTAAACACACAGAGGACCGACGGATTGGCAAGAAACTTGGCTCAGCCTCCGAGGATCTATTAAACAGCGTGGTTGAGGGGCTGTTAGAAATTGTAGGTTAGAAGTTTCCACGCTGCAAATAGGCGCGACCTAGGTCCGGGCTTAGTCCAGCCCGGACGCCCGGGTCTCCACTCGTATCTGGCGCCTTCCGATCTATATATATGGAAGAAAATAATGCGATTTCGATGATGTCCTGGGGCACTTCGGCGTTTGATCAAGAAGTGCGCGGGCTGCCTAAAGGTGAAATTTCCATAATTGAAACTCCCGGGTACCGCACGGGTTTAGTGGTGCTCGGCAAGTATGTTTGGGACGGGCTCACTAAGGGCGAACTGTGCGTGTTCGTCTCGTTCGACTCCGCGCAAACTTTTGCTAATAATTTCTCCAACTGGGGAATGGATTTTCAAAAGTATCTTGATAACGACCAACTGATTTTTTTAAACTTCCAAGCCAATATCGCGAATGAAATTGGGCTCACGCACCAATACACCGCCGTGTTTGAAGAGATCACGCGGCTGACCGGCGGGCGCATTCCCGACCGCATCGCCATTCAACAGGCCGACACGTTGATGAACCTCAATAATCTGGTGTTGATGAACCAGTCAGCCCAAAAACTGCGCTTGGCGGTGAATGAATACTCCAACCAGCACACCACGGTGCTCGGGCAGTTCGTGCAGTTCGGTGACGACACTCATAATAAGCTCGCCATTGCTTTGCAGAAAACCATGCGCGCTTATTTTGTGCTGGAGCGGCCCGATTTGATCGATCACCATAAATATTTATTCTACGCGAAGAAACTTCCCTGGTTTCTGCACGATCATATCGCCGCACCCGTAGTGCTTAAGGACCGGGTGGGATTTACATGAGAAAACTTTTGATGATCGTCTTTTTCGCGGTCTTCATTTTCTTTGGCGCGTTTAAAAACGATCTATGGGACACCTGGATCGAACTCATCTTGGCTATATACCTGGGCTTTGTGTTTCTCCGTGCCATGGCTTTGTTTTATTACGCGTACCGTGAGCGCATGCACCGCTTTCAGGAAACCCTATTCGGCCGCAGCCTCAGTTTTAGCCCAATGGTCAGCGTGATCGTGCCCGCATATAACGAAGCCGAAGTGATTGAGCGCACCATCCGTAATTTGATGGAACTCGATTATCCTAATTTTGAAGTTCTGGTGATTGACGACGGCAGCACCGACCAAACCGCAAACCTAGCCCATTATGTGGCGGAACTTTCGCCGACCATGCCGGTGCATGTGATCACGCAAACCAATGGCGGTAAAGCCGGGGCCTTGAACAACGGTTTGTGCCACGCCATCGGTGATTTGATTCTGTGCGTGGATGCCGACTCTTGTTTGCGCCCCAACTCTCTGGTTGCGGCGGTTAAATATTTTCAGGATCCGGAGGTTGGAGCGGTTGCGGGTTTTGTTGAGGTGGGCAACCAGAATAGTTATCTCACGCGGCTGCAAGAGCTGGAATATCTGGTGGGTTTGAATTTCACCAGGCGGGCGATGTCATATATGGGTGTGGTGGCGGTGATTCCCGGACCCGCCGGTCTGTTCCGCCGCGAATGCCTGCTCGATGTCGGCGGTTTTATCGAAGACAAAAAGCTTTTTGCCGAGGACGCGGAACTCACTTTAAGAATTATCTCGCGCGGCTGGAAAGTGAAGAGCGAGGAGCGCTTGGCGGCGGTGACCGAAGCTCCTGAGGACACCAAGACTCTGCTGCGTCAGCGCTACCGCTGGAACCGCGGCATCTATCAGGCCTTGATGCGCAATCAATTTTCACTGCTCTATCTCGGCGGATTTCGGGAGGCCGCGCTGTGGATATATCTGTGGGCCGACTGCGTGATCAATCCCATTTTAAATTTCAGTTTGTTTGCCTATTTCCTTTCACGCCTGATTTTTGAAGGCGATCTGCAGATCTTTTCAATGTGGTATGCGTTTTTGATTGTCCTGGATGTGGTCACCACGGTTGT
>JANMVK010000559.1:0-5027 GCA_031392725.1 Pseudobdellovibrionaceae bacterium | reverse complement strand
GGTGGTCAGCGTTTGGGAGAGATGGAAGTGTGGGCGATCGAAGCTTACGGTGCCGCTTACTCATTGCAGGAATTCCTTACGGTTAAGTCAGATGACGTGGCCGGAAGAACCCGCATGTATGAGAGCATCGTGAAGGGTGAGAACGTTCTGGAGCCCGGATTGCCGGAAAGCTTCAACGTGTTGGTGAAGGAGCTGCAGAGCTTGGCGCTGAACGTGGAACTGATGGAGTCTGACATTTTGACGGAACCCGCAAACATTAGCGTGGATCCGTCCACGCAGACGATATGAGCAGGGTGACGTTGATGCGAACAATATATGAGCTCGGTAACACCCGAGCGATTAATATTAAACGAGGTGATTTTTGAAAGATCTATTAAACTTTTTTGATAAGCCGAAAGATCCGCTCTCATTCGACGCCGTGAGGATTTCCCTCGCATCGCCCGAAATGATCCGCGAGTGGTCGTTCGGCGAAGTGAAGAAACCGGAAACCATCAACTACCGTACGTTCAAGCCTGAGCGCGACGGTTTGTTCTGCGCGAAGATTTTTGGTCCGATCAAGGATTACGAATGTTTGTGCGGTAAATACAAACGCATGAAATATCGCGGAGTGATCTGCGAAAAGTGCGGCGTTGAAGTGACCCAAACTAAAGTGCGCCGGGAACGTCTCGGCCACATTGAATTGGCCACTCCTGTTGCTCACATTTGGTTCTTGCGCTCACTCCCCAGCCGTATCGGCAACTTGCTCGATATGTCGCTGAAGGATGTGGAACGCGTACTCTATTGTGAAGCCTACATTGTGACCGACCCCATGGATACGACACTGACCGAGGGACAAATTCTCCCGGAAGAGGCTTATCAAAATGCCTTGAGCGAATTCGGCCCGAACTTCAAAGCCCATATGGGCGGTGATGCCGTGCGTGACATTCTCCGCAAAGTGGATCCCGAGTTCCTCTCGCGCAAACTGCGCCTGGAATTGAAAGAAACCAAATCCGACGCCCAGGTGAAGAAACTCACCAAGCGTTTGAAAGTGGTCGAAGCGTTCAAAAATTCGGTGAATAAGCCCGATTGGATGATGTTGGAAGTCGTGCCGGTGATTCCGCCGGACCTACGTCCTCTCGTTCCGCTCGATGGCGGCCGTTTCGCGACTTCAGATCTAAACGATCTTTATCGCCGTGTGATCAACCGGAACAACCGTTTGAAACGCCTCCAGGAGCTAAACGCTCCGGATATTATTATCCGCAATGAGAAACGCATGCTCCAGGAAGCGGTCGACGCTCTGTTGGATAACGGCCGCCGTGGCAAGACTTTCACAGGTCCCAACAAGCGCCCATTACGTTCATTGTCAGACATGCTTAAGGGTAAACAGGGCCGCTTCCGTCAGAATCTTCTCGGTAAACGGGTCGATTACTCCGGCCGTTCCGTGATCGTGGTGGGACCAAATTTGCGTCTGCACCAGTGCGGTCTTCCGAAAAAAATGGCGCTCGAGCTGTTTAAACCTTTCGTTTACAACAAACTCGAAGAAAAAGGTTTTGCTACCACGATCAAACAGGCCAAGAAATTGGTGGAATCTGAGACCGTGGAAGTTTGGGATATCTTGTCCGACGTGGTGAAAGAGCATCCGGTTCTGTTGAATCGCGCTCCCACTCTACACAGACTCGGTATTCAGGCCTTTGAACCTGTTCTCCACGAAGGTAAAGCGATTCAGCTTCATCCGCTCGTGTGTACCGCGTTCAACGCCGACTTTGACGGAGATCAGATGGCCGTTCACGTGCCGCTGTCCATCGAAGCTCAGGTTGAAGCCCGTGTCCTTATGATGTCGACCAATAACATCTTAAGCCCCGCGAACGGCAAACCGATTATTAATCCCACTCAGGATATCGTGCTTGGAATTTACTGGATGACCCGCGTGCGCCCCGGCGCGAAGGGCGTGAACCGCGTGTTCGGCAGTGTGCAGGAAATCTTGTATGCTTACGACAACGGCCACATCGACATTCAGGCCACCATCCGCTGCCGCATCAACGGCAAGCTGGAGACCACCAGCGTGGGCCGCGCGATCTTGAGCGATATCGTACCAATGGAAGTTCCCTTCGAAACCATCAACAGAGTGATGAACAAAAAGGGCATGGCCGATTTGATCGATAAAACTTTCCGTTTGGCCGGGGCGAAGTCGACCGTTTTGCTTGCCGATAAATTGATGGAACTCGGTTTCAAATATTCAACTCAAGCCGGTATTTCGATTTGCTTGGATGACTTGGTCATTCCTCCGCAAAAAGTCAAATTGCTCGAGGACGCTGAAGCTCAGGTTCAAGAGATCCGCTCGCAGTATGATGAAGGTTTGATCACCGACGGTGAGCGCTACAATAAAGTTGTGGATATCTGGTCTCAAGCGGCCGACAAAGTCGCGAAAGAGATGATGGCTCAGCTGGAAAAACAGAATTTCATGGTCGACGGCAAAGTCGTCGAAAGTGCCAGCTTCAATCCGATTTTCATCATGGCCGACTCAGGCGCGCGGGGTTCCGCCGCTCAGATTCGTCAGCTGTCTGGAATGCGCGGTTTGATGGCGAAACCCTCCGGTGAGATTATCGAGACTCCGATTACGGCCAACTTCCGCGAAGGTTTGTCCGTGTTGGAATATTTCATTTCCACTCATGGTGCGCGTAAAGGTTTGGCGGATACCGCTCTTAAAACAGCGAACTCCGGTTACCTCACCCGCCGCTTGGTGGATGTGGCGCAAGATATCGTGATCACGGAAATGGATTGCGGAACAACTGAAGGCATGGAAATCCGCCCGTTGCTTGAGGGCGGCGAGATCATTCAGCCCCTCGGCGACCGCGTCCTAGGCCGCACGGCCATTGAAGACGTGATGGATCCCTACACCAGTGAAGTGATTTGCAAAGCTAATGAGGAAATCACCGAGCGCGTGGTCCGCAAGGTCGACGAAGTCGGAATCGAAAAGGTTCTGATCCGCTCGACACTGACTTGCAAAACCCGCAGAGGGGTGTGCGTGAAATGTTACGGCCGCGACTTGTCCCGTGGTAACACGGTCAACTTGGGCGAAGCCGTCGGCATTATCGCCGCGCAGTCCATCGGTGAACCGGGAACTCAGCTGACGATGAGAACATTCCACTTGGGTGGTATGGCCTCACGCGCGGTTGAACAATCGGTGCACACCGCCCGCCACGATGGAACGATAAAGTTCAATCTGGCGCAGGTTGTGCCCAATAAAACCGGCAAGCTCACGGTCATGAATCGTAACGGCGATATGATGCTGATCGATTCCTCAGGACGTGAACGCGACCGCATGCGCCTCGTGTACGGCTCCATTCTCCGCTTTAAAGAAGGCGATGAAGTCAAAAAAGGCGACGTGCTGGCCGAATGGGATCCCTATTCCAATCCGATCGTGGCCGACGTCACGGGTGTGATTCAATTCCAAGACATCGAAGAAGGCGTGAGCATGACCGAGCAGGTCGATCCTGTGACCGGTTTTGCCACTAAAGTGATCGCGGAAAGCAAAGGCTCCGACCAAAAACCGACCGTGTTGATCACGGATGGTAAAGGTAAAGTGTTTGATCTTCCCAACCGCAATGTGCCCTGCCGTTACGTTTTACCGGTCGGCGCTCAGCTGCTGGTGAACGACACGCAGGAAGTGCATGCCGGCGATGTGATCGTGAAGATTCACCGTGAGACCACAAAAACCCGCGATATCACGGGCGGTCTCCCGCGCGTGGCCGAATTATTTGAAGCTCGTAAACCGAAAGAAGCCGCCATCATTTCTGAAATCGACGGTTATGTGACCTTCGGTAAGGATGTGAAGGGCAAGCAACGCGTGATCGTGACTCCCGAAGTGGGCGAGCAGCGTGAGTACCTCATTCCTAAAGGTAAACACGTGGCGGTCCGCGAAGGCGAATTCGTGCGCGCCGGTGAAGCGTTGATGGATGGTCCCTCGAATCCGCATGATATTTTGCGCGTTCTCGGCGACAAAGCCCTCAGTGCTTACCTGGTGAACGAGATTCAGGAAGTTTACCGTCTGCAAGGTGTGGGCATTAACGATAAGCACATCGAAGTGATCGTGCGTAACATGCTCCGCAAAGTGGAAGTGGCCGATCCGGGCGACACACGATTCTTGGCAGGTGAACAGGTTGAGAGATTTGAACTGTTAGATGAGAACGAAAAAGTAATCAAAGAGGGCGGACGGCCCTGTGTATATGAGCCGTTGCTCCTGGGTATCACTAAAGTTTCACTCAGCACCGACAGCTGGATTTCAGCGGCCTCCTTCCAAGAGACCACTAAAGTTCTCACTGAAGCGGCAGTGCAGTCGAAAACCGACGGCCTGCGCGGCTTAAAAGAGAACATTATTATGGGCCGCTTAGTGCCTGCTGGAACGGGTTTAAGTGCTTATAAACGTTGGAAAGTCGTGGTTGAGGATGAGGTCGCACCGGCCCAGTCGTTCTTGCCGGGACAGACCACCGCTGGTTATCCGCTAAATTAGCTATATGTTGGGAGGTTCACTTTGGGTGAATCTCCTTGACGTCAGCAGCCAAAAACCGTTACTTTTGGCCGCCTTAAGACATTTATATGGAGAAGTATGCCGACAATTAATCAGCTAATTCGCAAATCCAGGCACGCAGCCAAAGACAAAACCAAGTCGCCGGCTTTGATGTCTTGTCCGCAACGCCGTGGTGTTTGCACCCGCGTTTATACGACAACACCGAAAAAACCAAACTCCGCTTTGAGAAAAGTGGCGAAAGTTCGTTTGAGCAATGGCTTTGAAGTCATCTCCTACATTCCGGGTGTCGGCCACAATCTGCAAGAGCACAGCGTGGTTCTTATTCGTGGCGGCCGGGTTAAAGATCTTCCGGGTGTCCGTTATCATATCGTTCGTGGAGTGTTGGATACGCAAGGCGTGGCCAACCGTTTTAGTTCGCGCTCTAAGTATGGCGCTAAGAAACCGAAAAAGTAGAGGATATATATAAATGTCTCGCCGTAAAACAGCCGCTAAAAGAGAAATCCTTCCTGATCCCGTCTAC
>JANMVK010000371.1:0-2258 GCA_031392725.1 Pseudobdellovibrionaceae bacterium | reverse complement strand
CACCAGCAAGGTGAAAAAGTTCATCAAAGAGAAGGCCGGCTGCAATACATCAGCTGAAACCGTCGACATCCTAAGCAAGGCCATTGAACGCCTCTGCCAAAAAGGAATCGACAGCGCCAAAGCCGACGGCCGCAAAACGGTGATGGATCGCGATATCGTGATCGAGCACCTGTAAGCAATAAATTTTAATTTGCGAATTTTTAAGGGAGCCTTGTCGGCTCCTTTTTTCATTCCGCGATCTGTACTATTTCTTCCAGCGATTTGGAAAATAATAAATCAGTAAACCAGTGTCATCTGATCGGGTATTCGAGAGTATCCTTTACTGTCGGACAACATAACGGATCAGTGGGGCTATGTTTGACCACTCCCACCTTCAATTTATTACGTTCGAGTTTCAGATCGACTATCTTGATTCGATCTTCCTCCATGGGGTACTCGGCTATTTCCGAAGGCGGAGAAGACTTCAAGTCGACCTGTTTAATTGTCGACCAACTACCCGTACCGCCTTTGGTAACGCCCATTACGACGAACGCAAACCCCTTATCGGTTATGAGAAGTGGATCTTTACCTAGGCCAAATTTGTATTCAATATCGTCTACACGTCGATTGAACGATCCATCTTTGAAGATGACCTTCTCGCGTGAGCCATCATCGAATTTTACTTCATATTGAGCGTTTTTAACCGCTTGAATCTCTTTTGGGGTGACGGAAATTGCCGACGAGAAGTGTGAAGCTAGAACCGCACTGAACACCCTAAGAAAATGAGTTGTCATTTCGCCCCCAGTTTCAGAATGATGGGACCGTGCTTTTACCGTCAACAACATTACGACGCCCGTGTGGAATTGGCTCGAGCGGAGCCACTGCCAAAATTTTGCATCTAAGGCCTTGATGTAACAGCTGATTTCGCGAAGCTGCGCTCGGAACTCGTAGAATTCAAATCGGATATTATTTTTAAGCTCGCTACCATCATCATCGGTCGCTCGGCAATTGGTTTTGGTGCTCTGGGTTTACTGATCTCATCTAAGATTCTATTATTTTAAGATATCCATCCCAATCGAGAATCGCAACGCCGAGTTCTTGGGCTTTGTCTAGTTTTGAACCGGCTTCAGAGCCGGCGAGGACATAGCTCGTATTTTTACTAACCGATCCGGAGCTCTTGCCGCCGAGCGCGGTGATTTGATCTTTGATTTCATCGCGGCCCATGGGCAGCGTGCCGGTGATGACGATGTTCATTCCTTTGAGCGGCTGTTTGCCGCTGACTTTTTTAGGTTTTTCGATCTCCACGCCGTTAGTGATCAGGCGCTTCACTTCTTTGCGGAACGTGGCGTCCCCGAGCTGTTTCATGATACTGGTGGCCACCTTGGGGCCAATGTCCTCAATCTCGACCAGCTCCGCTTCGTTGGTCTCGAGAAATTTGTCGATGGTGCCGAAGTGCTTGGCTAAAGATTTTCCAGTTTGTTCACCGACAAAGCGGATGCCGAGCGAATAAATAAAACGCGCGAGCGTCGTGTGTCGGCTGGCCTCAATGCTCTCGATAATATTTTGCGCGGACTTGTCGCCTTGGCGCTCGAGCGAGAGCATATCTTTTTTGCTTAATTTATAAATATCGGAAAAAGTTTTGATCAGGTCGGCGGCGGTGAGCTGCTCGATAATTTTCTCGCCGAGCTTATCAATGTTCATCGCCCTTCTTGAGACAAAATGGACCAGTGACATATTTATGATCGCGGGGCAAAAGGTATTTACGCAGCGGGTGATGATTTCGCCCTCGGCCAGCACGACTTCGCTTTCGCACACCGGACACTTGCTGGGCAGTTTAAATTTCTTGGCGTTGGGCGGCCGCTTGCTTAACACCACTTCGACCACTTCGGGAATCACGTCGCCCGCGCGCTGAACGATGACCGTGTCGCCGATGCGCACATCCTTGCGCTCCACCTCGGATTGATTGTGTAAGGTCGCGTTGGTGATGGTGACGCCACCGACTTTGACCGGTTTCATAATGGCGAGAGGCGTGAGGGCTCCTGTGCGGCCCACTTGGACAGTGATATCTTCGACGACCGTGGTGGCCTGCTCGGGAGCGAATTTCGCGGCCGTGGCCCAGCGCGGACTGCGCGCGATAGTACCAAGCTGATTCTGCAACGGGTAGGAATTCACTTTGATCACCACTCCGTCGATATCGAACGGCAGCTCGTGGCGTATTTTTAAAGTATTCTCATAGTATTTGGTGGCTTCATCGATGCCCTCGGCAATTGAGGCCAAGG
>JANMVK010000359.1:0-1503 GCA_031392725.1 Pseudobdellovibrionaceae bacterium | reverse complement strand
TGAGCAAATTGATTTTTTGAATTTGACGGGCGATCCGCCTGCGTCGGATACGGTTGAGATGATGAACATATACCGGTTGAGTTGGGCTTGGGCTGGTCAATATCGCCGTGACGAGGTACAACCATTTCTATGACGTTGTTAGATCGGCAAAAACAAATTGTAACGGAATTTTCCGGTTTGAAAGACTGGGAGGACCGTTATAAAAAACTGATCGAGCTGGGCAAATTATTGCCGGATCTTCCCGACGACAAGAAAACCGACGACTCCAAGGTCAAGGGCTGCCAGTCGCAGGTGTGGATGCATGCGCAACTGGTGGACGGCAAAGTGTTGTTTGAGGCCGATAGCGATGCGCTGCTGGTGCGCGGGTTGGTTTACATGCTGCTCAAAGTTTATTCGGGCGCGAAGCCTGAGGAAATCGTCTCGACGCCGCCTGATTTTGTAAAAGACATCGGCTTAGAGAGCAAACTCTCTCCCAGTCGCGCCAACGGATTATATTCCATGATCAAGCAAATGAAATATTATGCGATGGCGTTTCAATCGCTGCAATCGCAAAAGCGCTCACATTAGACTGTAGCGTGAACGCGATGGGAATCGTCGTTGTCTTCCAGCGCTTTAAGTAAGGCGTAAACTTCGCTTAGCTGCGCTTCGGTCAAATCGGTTTTGTCTTTAGCCTTAAAGGACAGTTCCGCAGCGGTGATCGTCCAACCACGCTTGGTTAATGCCCCGCGAATAGAATCCAAATCGGTGGCGCCGCCGTAAAAGCTGTATCCGCCGTCCTCATCTTTTTCCACTTCATTGGCGCCGGCTTCAATCGCTTCTTCTTCGGGATCGGCCACTTTAGGATTTTTTCCCTGAATCAAACACACGCGCTCAAACATCCACGCCACGGAGTTGGCCTCACCCATTGTTCCGCCGTTGGATTTAAAGGTGTTGCGGACTTCGCCGACTGTGCGGGTTTTATTATCGGTCTGGCATTCCACTAAAATTCCCACGCCGTGCGGGCCGTAACCTTCATACACGATCTCTTCAATCTGTGCGCCCTCACCCAATTGGCCGGTACCTTTTTTGATCGCGCGCTCGATGGTGTCTTTGGGGCAGGAGACTTCTTTAGCGGCTTGAATGGCGAGTTTTAAACGGGAGTTGGCATCGGGATCTCCGCCGCCTAATTTAGCTGCCACGGCGATCTCGCGCGCGACCTTGGTAAATACCGCGCCCTTTTTCTGAGCCGCTTCCTGTTTGCCTGCCGCTTTCCAGCCTTTACCCATAATTTCCTACCTGGTAGAGATTCAAGAATGATTGCCTCTGGGGAGTTAAAAACGCAAGTCTTACTCGAACGTGGAGCCCGCGAGAAGTTGCGTGGTTTAGATGCCTGTCTGCATGGCTTGCTAAAAGGGGAGCGCGGGGAGGTCCCGCTGGAGCCTGGACGCGATGTGCAAATTTGCCTGCTACGGGAGTTGCCGCCTAAGAAGGGTCTGTCAACGGTAGAGGGCCAAGCGCGGATGC
>JANMVK010000322.1:0-2309 GCA_031392725.1 Pseudobdellovibrionaceae bacterium | reverse complement strand
AGTAGAGGGAGCGCGTCCAGCAATTTTTCAGAGCGTAGGCACTTGGTTAACAGCTTCTTCTTTCGGTTCACATTCCAATTTTGTTTTGAAATTAGATCCGGCTTTCATTTCAGAAACCATACATGAGTTCACCGACACCCGGTCCCCGCTGTGAACCATCTCCTCTTTGCTTCTAGTTTGGGCCCACAAAACGTCGCCACGCTCTAGACTGAACAACATACGGCCCCACACCCGGCTATCAAAACGCGCGCCGGGATTATCGGGCGCGAGAAGCAGATTCACATGTCCTGAGATCTCGATGTCAGCGCACCTTTTATTTTTCTCGCATTTTACGATGTCCTTAAGAATCGCCACCACTTCCAATTTAAGCGGCACGCCATCGCGGGCTGAGCTCCACACATGCTCCATCGTCCAAGTGTCACCGATTTCCACGCGATCATCGGGGATTGGCACCGACGGCACAAAAAATATGCTTTGCATGGGGAAACGGCCGGCCTTAACCACTTCGCCGGTGCTCCTGATTACGTAATCGATCACTTCGTCTTTTTCGGGGAACGCCAGATCATGCAGCTGCACAGTTCCATCTTTGCGGGTGGTGGTGGAGCTGAAATGGATCGTGTCCGTTTTCTCGTCGACCTTTTTGAATTGGTTGATCACGGTGAAGTCGACGGTCTCGGTGCGGTCTTTGATGAGTTGTTTGTCGGTGTACGTGAGAATGCGGGAAGTACTAAAGTATCTGGTCTCCGAGGATTTTCCGGCCTCGGCATTAAAGCGGAGGCTAACGGAATTTCCAGAAGAGGATTTGCCGATGGTGGAACACCCGGTGACCAAAAAGGCCGTGAGGACAATGAAGCGCAGATTCATTTTTTGATAATGCCCTGATTAAAATCAAAATTCAAAATTTTGCTGCGCTCGCTCCGAAGACAAGGCCTGGTCCTTATAATGGGAGCAGCTGTGTTATGAAATTTTTTTCAGGGTAACTACAATTAGTGACTGGATTCCTGCACAACTTCTTCAGCCTGCAAGTTCTCGCCGTGGCGATAGCGGTCGACTAGACCCTTATCCCGCGTGGGGAATGAGAACAGCAACGCGTGGCTGTTGGAAGGCGCATCTTCAACCGTGACCACGATGTAATAAAAATCGCTGTCATCGCTAAATTCTTTAATAAAACTCACCAGCACATTGCCGGTGGAATCCCCGCTGCGCCAAATCTCGTCGGCGTCTTCCAAAGTGGATTCGCGAAAATCCGAATAGGTCTGAAAATCATCTTCCGGAATATCTTTTTCGCTGCGCAACAGCAGCATGGCTTTGTACAAACCGTTGGCGAGGTCATCGCCTTCGTGCAAAGCATCGCCGTCGATGGCGCCCATGGCGATATCAGCCGAGGTTCTCTGGAACACGATTTGTCCGCGGCGGTAACGCTCCACCAATTTGGCATCTTTGGTCGGAAAGTGCAGATACACAAAGCTCGGCGTGCTTTCGGTCAGGTAACAGGCGGCCACATGGAACACGTCTTTATCAAAACGGCGGATGTATATAAACATGCGCTGATCGCCCAAGGTGTCGGTGTCTTCCCACACTTCATCGGGATCATCGAGCAAGCGCTCCAAATGGGTGTCGTATTTTTTGAACTCAGGCTCGTCGATATCGCTGTTTTTGCGCAGAGAAAAGAATTCCTTTTCGAGAGCTTGGATCTCTTTCTCAAAGTGGGAATACAACTCTTGTTCGGTGTCGAAGACGAGGCCGTGCTCCTCATCAATGATGATTGGTTCGATCTCTTTCTTACGTGAAGACCGCGACATACCCTAGTATACACGATTTCACCCGTCTCATAACGAAACAGACGAAGGTCGAGCCTCCTGATTCATGGTATCGGACCACGGTCCTGTTAGTCAAATTTTGGCGGAAATCCGTTGTCAGAGCGCTCTTTTAGCCCAAACTGAGGGAGTGAAAGATCTCAAAATAAGCGACTCTCACCTGGACCAAATAGAACATCTCCTCGCCCAAAGCATGAACGGAGTTCATCTCTTGTTCGATAATGAGACTATTGCCAAGGTCCTGAAAGTGCCGACCGAGCACATTGACCTGTTTCAATTGAAAAATTTGGACAAGATTCAGGAGCTGTTCACCGAGTTCATCAAACGCGAGACTTTGCAGGATAAACAACTTTACTTACATTCACTGGATGAGAAATCTTTTGAAATGCTGCTCAGAACTTATTTTCACATTGTCGACAACTCGCTGATGCAAGCTGAGTTGGATAAGCACTAAAAACTTGCGCTGAGATCCAAATGGGTTCGGCGGTATTC
>JANMVK010000254.1:0-1629 GCA_031392725.1 Pseudobdellovibrionaceae bacterium | reverse complement strand
CTCGCGATGGTGTTTGGCGTTTCCTGTGCCCACCATAAAGATGTGATTCATAACTGATGTCGCGAAGACCGTTGGCGGTTTGGGTTTTTGGCGGAAAAACCGAACGCCAGCTCGGCGGCATCGCCGGTATCGGAGCCATGGGCGCTGACCCTTATCTCGGTAAGCCGTACAAGGTGGAGATGCGCTTTAAGAGCCAATGACGCGAACGTGCGGCCGCCCTTCTGGGTCGGCCACACCCTCTGCGGAAGTGCTCGCCTTATAAGTCGATCTGACTTAAAATAAATTGTGATGCGAATTCTTTTTTGCTTTTTGGCATTCACTTTCACCGCGCACGCCGAGGAACTCACCCGCTCGGATATGAATAAGAAATTTTGGATTGAAGGCGCGGCGGGCATCGCTCCCGACTCCGGCATATTTCACGGCGAAGGCTCGGCGGTGGCCGACCGGCGCGATATCACGCTCCGTTATCAGTATGGAACCTTCGGCCTGCTGGCCAATTGGCATCGCGGAATTTTGTCTTGGGAATTGGAGCAAGAATCTTATCATGTGAATAACCGTTTTTTCAGCGCGGGCTTTACTGTGCGGGTAACTCCTTTCGGCGACAAAGGCGGAATTTTCGGCGGCTCCCATCTCGTGGGATATTTAATGGGGCAAATGGGCCGCAGCGATTTTCATTATTACGAAGGGCCTCCGGGCGGCGTTAAATCTGAGGCCGCCGCCGCCATCGTAAACGGCTCGGGCTTCGCCTCCGGCGTGGATCTATATTTTCCAATATTTTTTGGATTGTGGCTGACCGGCGGCGGGGGCTTTGAATCCAACAATTTCGCTTACAAAATCACGACCGACCCGAATAACGACGGCAAGGTGAACATTCGTCAAACATTCACTTACTTACGTGCTGGTTTAGCATTTTCATTTTAGATTGGCGCGCTGGGTTGCAAATATGTGACGGACGCCTATCCTTCCTATCCTTCCTATCCTTGCGGCGGGGGCGGTCACTCTTTTTTGGTGGCGGGTTTGGCGGCGTCATCCGGAGCGGCCGCTGTCGAAGCGGTCCCGCTGGTGTTTTTCGCCATGACCAGGGCGCGCAGATAATTGTACGCCTGTTGAACTTGGTAATCGTCTTTCAGCATTTTATCTTTAATGGTCAATTCCTTGTCATGCTTGGTGTCGGGCTCGGTCCACCAGTATTGAATCTTCTTTTGTTCGGCCTTTTTCTTGGGATCTTTCTTCGCGACTTTGTCTTTGTTGGCCGCTGCCGGACCGCTGGTGGAGGTTTCATCCTCACCATCGCCCTGCAAGTGGCCGCGCATGTCGCCTTCGCGGCGAATGTCGCGTTTCACGCGCGCTTGTTCCAGAATTTCGGGCGCAAAATCCTCCAGCTCGATATCCGGGATAACGCCGTACGCCTGAATGCTCTTTCCGCTCGGAGTGTAATACCGGCCGACGGTGAGTTTTAAACCCGAGCCGTCGCCCAGCTTAACCACTGACTGCACGGAACCCTTGCCAAATGTCCGGTGACCCATGATCAGCGCGCGCTTGTTGTCTTGCAAAGCACCGGCTAAAATTTCCGAAGCACTGGCAGAATATTCATCAACCAACACCAGCACCGGAAAGTTGGTCAAAGTG
>JANMVK010000090.1:0-5775 GCA_031392725.1 Pseudobdellovibrionaceae bacterium | reverse complement strand
TATAGCGGATCACTTCGCGGTGGGCGGGATCCAACTGGTAATCCTGATTGGTCACTACGCGCTCATTGCCAACTAAATATTTGCATTCGTTTCTCACCAATTCATAAACCGCGGGATGCACTTGGCGGAAGCGGTCGGTGTAGGTGTCTTCGATCAGCACCAGTGCGGCGCGCGGGCCACGGTCCGCGCAGGGAGTCTCGGGTGTCTTATAGAAAAACGGGCGGCCGTCGTAGACATGCCCAAGAGCGGTGTGCTTGGCGATTCTATGTCTGACGTCATAATAGTCGGTGCCGTCGGCGCCGGCTCCCGTGCCGACTGTCATTCCCATTACTACCAAGCGTCCCTCGACCCTCTGAAGAATGGGCCCGCCGGATCCGCCGAGCGTATTGTCGCAATCACTATAAAAATGTGACGGGCGGACTTTGTATTCGCCCGGAAACGTTTTCTTAATGGTGCAACTTTGCATCAACGGTTCATCGCGCAAGTCTTTGTGTTGTTCGTCGGTGGGAGAATATTTTGGATCGCGTGAGGACAATATTGGGAAAATTCCATCTCCGGACTTCAAAATCGAGGAGTCCAGAAACACAAACGGCTTGGCGTTGGCTACCGGCTGAGTCAATTTCACAATGGCAAAATCATTCTCGGCGTTCTCTTTGGGTGAGGTGGACCCAAACACGATTTGGTTCTCTCCGCCTTTGATCTTATATATCTGCGGGCGGTCGCCCTGAGTCTGAAAATAACAGGTGTCCCAAGTGCCTTTTTCGGTGCGCCGGGCGCCGTTACTGCCGAAAAATTCGTGAGCTACGGTGACCAAAGTGTCGCGTGAGATTAAGAAAGCGGTGGACGTGAGAAGGTCGGGAACTTGCTTTCCATTAACAGTCTTTAAAAGATCTTTCCCCGGACATACTAAATATCCAACGGCATTGCGGATCTGATCGATCTCCGCCGGTGAGAAATGGGTCGGGCCCAGGTCTTTGACCTTTCCCCGCTCATCGAATTTGCCAATTACGCTGGCCGGGTGCCGGGAAACGGCAGTCACTGCCGCCAAACTATGCAGTGAAAACCCAATAAATACGAGTAGAACTAATATACGTGCCATGGATGTATAGAAAAGCAGAGATCGTGCCGGTTATGACACCCCGATACGCAGAAAGGTGACGGACACCTTTTACCAGCCGGCGGGGGGGGGGTTTATAATTGAGTTGGGGGCGGCGGCGCCTCCTATTTTGTGCTGGGCGGATTTTAGGGCGTCCCGGCTTACCAGTTTGACTGAGTAGCCTGTTCGGCCGCCGCCGGCTACGCAGCTGCCTGGGGTGGTGAATTTCAACCCGTCGTCCGGCAGTTTACACTTTCCGAAATTGGCCATGCTGGAGGTTAGGTCGTAGTTGAAGGCTCCTTGGCCCGGCAGCCAGGAGGTCAGTAAATGAGTTTTGTTTCGCACATAATAGTAGGCCTCGGCTTTTTGGCGGGCGTTGCCCAGGGTCAGCTGCTCTTGCACGCTGTAAATTGGAATCGTCGTTCCGTTGTGCCCTAAATCCGGCCGCACTGGAGTCCCCGCCGGAATTCCCAGCTTGCCCGCGTTGGCTTGCAAGCGGTTGTGGTAGTTCCTCGAGAAATTCGGTTCGATGGAATAATAAGTGATGTCGAATAAATCGGGGGCGATGGCCGCGATTTCAAAATTGCGGATATCGGGCGCGCTGCCCGCGCCATCCCAGGCCATCACATCGTTGGGCGCCCCGGCTGACATGTCTTCCTTTATGTTCTTATAAAAATCGAAACTGATATTGATCCCGCCCAATCCGTTCAAAGCGTTGAGCGATAAATTCGCCGACATGCCCAGCACATCCCCGGGATAGCGCGCGTAATTGGGGAGCCGGCGCGGATCCTGGGGTGAATTGAGCAATCCGCCCGCCGCCACTCGCGGCGCCATTAAACCATCGACCAAATCACCATCGGAGTTGGGCGCGCCTTTTTCCCACTTGGCCTGATACCACGGGCCGATGCGGCCGCCGAAGGGTTTGGCGAACGCGCGCGCCACCATTTTCACGCCGCTGCCAAAGGGGAAAAACACTTGGCGCGGATTGGTTTCCGCTTTGATTCCCACATAAGTCATATACCAGGGATTTTTCTCCACGCCGATGGTGTACTGGTAGTCAGAATCCTGCAGGAAATTCTCCGTGCGCCAATTCATCAAATTCCCCGCTTCGAGACCGCCAGGAAAAGGCGCGTTCAAAATCGCAATGGCGCCCGGCCGCTGCGGAAGATTTTGAATCGGCTGCGGGGAGGCATTGCATCCGGGATCATTGTCGACGTCGGTGTAAATCAGCGTGGGAATAATCTTTACTTCCGGCAGCCACTGCGCCGGTTGCACGCCTTTTAACGAATTGAACATTTCAAAATTTCCGCCACCGCTCTCAAAAGACTGACGGTTGGCGAAAGTTAGATTCTTAATAAAAGTCTCACGCGCGCCGGCCGATATCGAGTTGCCGTCCAGATCAAGCGGATCATCGGCCCCCAAATTTTTGGCCAGAGCCAAAATCACTTGCTTGCGGTTGCGCTGATCGAGACGAAACGCATGGATGATACTCATCGCAAACCACCAATTGTAAGCGCCGTGCTTTTGGCACTGAATATCGAACTGCGCGCGCAACTGGCGTGACAGGGCCGCGATGCCCGCGTTGATATTTAAGAACCCGGCGATCACCTGCACTTCGGGCAAGGGCGGAATCCGCAAATTTTCCCGGTTGCACAGGTTTTCGCCCTCGGGAACCTCGGTCCATGTCGGTTTGTAAGTCACACACAACGACGGCGTCACAGCGGGCGGAAAAGGTGAGTCCGCCATATTTCCGCTCCACACCGGATGCACGTTTGCCGCTTGATAAAGCCCCATGGTGCCGAGCACGCGGTAACGCCACGCCAATAGTTTATAAGATTGGCGGATGGCGTAGTTCTCGTGGGCGATGACGTCGAGCATTTCGGCCTGCTTGGTGGCCGCGTAGTAAGACGCCATGTCGACTGAGTTTTGCAAATTGATTTTATCGTGCACCACAAGGGCCACATTGATGGCCATGGCAAAGAACACGAATAGCACGTTAAAGAGTAAGGCTACAAAAATGGCCGCCTGGCCGCGTTCACTCAAGGGCACTGTAAAAAATTTTGACACCGTTTTAGTTCACTTCCAAACTAACCTCATGGTTAATCTTCTTTTCGGCCTAATCGGCCTATTCTTTAGTCTAGGCCAAGCCTTTGCCGGCGAAATCATGTTCGAAGGATACTACCGGGTGGAAGCCTCGGGTAAGCCGGTGGGTTACATCATCCAGCGCTTTGAATTTGACGCCAAAGCCAAGACCTTCGATGCCACGACATTTATGCGGGTGAAGCTGGGCGACAAAATTATACAAGAGAGCCTTAAAGGCAAAGCCAACGATAAATTTAATCCCATCTCTTACAGTTACACCTCCCAGGTCAATGAGGCCGTCAATGGCATCGACGCCACTTTTACCGGCCAAATTATGAAACTGAAGAAGACCGATGGCAAAAAGTTGACCAACGAGACCCACAAGATCCCTGAGGGCTCGTTTCTCTCCAGCTTCCTCGTTTTTGTAATGTTGCAAAAAAAACTGCCGCTTAACCAGGCCTTCAAATACAGCGGCATCGCCGAGGAGGAAGGCGCCGGTTATTGGGGCAAGGCCTGGCTCGAGAGTAAGGAGCAAAAGGGCAAGCTCACTGTTTTTCGCGTGCTGAATTCTTTTAAAGGTCAGGAATTTATCTCCCAACTCGCCGCCATTCCCGATCCGGACCCCAAGGAAAAAGATAAATACGTGAAGGGCGAAGTGCTCGCCACCGAATCACCCAAACAGAGTTTAACAACCACGCTTGTCGCCACGCCCAATCTGGCCACCGAAGGACAGATGGTCCCTAATAAAATTTTAGTGGCGCTGTTCGGCGCGGTGCCCACCGGCAAGGTCAATGTGGTGACCAATCCGCCGAAAGAGAATTAATGTTCTCATTCGTTGCCCGGCGTTCAGGCCTGATGCTGATTTCCCTGTTCGGCGTGATCTCACTTAGTTTTATGCTGCTGCATTTTGTGCCGGGCGATCCGGTGGAAATTATGCTGGGGGAACAGGCGCCCGCCGCGGACAAAGCAAATCTGCGTCATGCGCTTGGCCTGGATCTGCCCATCGGCCAGCAATATACGCAATACCTCGCGCACCTTTCGCAATTGAACATGGGCCGCTCGCTGAGCATGCGCACACCGGTCGCCAGTGAAATCGGCAAACACTTTCCCGCCACCGTGGAGTTAGCCCTCACCGCGCTGTTGTTCGCGGTGCTGTGGGGAATCCCCGCAGGCGTGTGGGCCGCGGTCACAGCCGGAGGCTGGCGCGATTATGTGTTCAATGCGCTGGCGTTGATGGGAATGAGTGTGCCGGGAGTTTTTCTAGGGCCTTTTTTAATTTATTTATTCGCCATTCAACTCGATTGGTTTCCGGTCAGCGACCGCGGAAGTTGGGCGCACCTGATTCTTCCCGCTTGCAGCCTGGCCCTGCCACTCGGCTCGGTGATTTTGCGCATGACCCGTGCTTCGGTACTGGATGTGTTAAATGAAGATTATATTCGCACCGCGCGCTCTAAAGGCTTAGGCAACACCGCAATTTATTTTAAACACGCGCTCCGCAATGCGCTGATTCCCATCGTCACCATTCTCGGTTTGCAGTTGAGCGCCCTCCTCACCGGAACCGTGGTGACCGAAACCATTTTCGATTGGCCGGGAATCGGCTCGCTGATTTTCACCGCCATTCAGCGGCGCGACTATCCGCTGGTGCAGGGCTGCGTCCTGTTTGTCGCCAGTATTTATGTGCTGGTGAATTTGGCCACCGACATGATGTACGGCGTGGTGAATCCCAAAGTGCGAACGGGAGATGCGTGACCAAGCTCAAAGCCGGAACGCTAATTGTTTTACTCGTCACCCTCACCGCGGTGTTCGCGCCGTTCCTCGCCATGCAAGATCCCCTCGCCATGTCCCTGCCCAACCGGCTTGAAGCTCCGAGCCTTCAACATTGGCTCGGCCGCGACGAAAACGGCGGCGATGTGTTTGCCAAATTAATTTATGGCTCACGGGTCAGCCTCGGTGTGGCGTGGAGTGTGGTTTTGATTAGTGCCAGCATCGGATTGATCATCGGGTCGGCCGCCGGCTACCGCGGAGGGTGGGCCGATCAATTGCTAATGCGCATTACGGATATGTTTTATGCATTCCCGGGATTTTTGATCGCACTATCCCTAGTGGCGGTGCTCGGCCCCTCGGTGTTTAACCTAATCCTCGCCATGTGTGTCACCAGTTGGACCGGTTTCGCCCGCTTGGTGCGCGGTGAAGTGCTCCATCTGAAGGAACGGGAGCATGTGCAGAGCGCCCGGGCGGTGGGCGCCGGTACGTTCCGCATTGTGATTTTGCACATCTGGCCGAACCTAATCAGTTTAGTGGTGGTTCAGTGCACATTTGCCATGGCCGGAACCATAATTTCCGAATCCGGTTTAAGTTTCCTTGGCCTTGGCGTGCCCAGTCATACGCCAACTTGGGGTGCGTTGCTGAACTCGGGCCGCCGCGTGATGACGGAAGCTCCCCACATCAGTTTGGCTCCCGGGCTCGCCATTGTTGTTCTAGTTTTGGGCTTTAACTTGCTCGGCGACGGGCTGCGCGACTACCTCGACCCTCGTCGAGGTTTGAACAAGGTTTGATTTTCTCCAGGCAAACCGGGACAATTAAAAAACTGTGACTGA
>JANMVK010000057.1:0-2032 GCA_031392725.1 Pseudobdellovibrionaceae bacterium | reverse complement strand
ACGGCGACACACGCTTTAATTTGTCGATCCGCTCAGCCGCCAACTACCAATCGCCGTGGATTTCTGAGGAACTGCGCGTAGGCGAGGAGATTGAAGCTTTGCTTCCTCCGCTGGACGCCGATGTCATTGCCGGGCCGCTGGCGGCCTCGCAAGCCGGCGCCATGATCAATTATTTTCCCGGCCCGCATGTGCAACGCTTAGTGGAAGGCTCTTTGAGATTTTATAAATTTGAAAACGTGATGAAAGATACGCGCACCAATCTGGATGCGCGCCAATCCATAGTAGTCGCCGGATTCTCCGGCAGCTCCGATGAGCTCAGCACGGTTTTGCGCACTCCGCCCGGTGCCGTTCACTCGGCGGGTTATGCCGATGCGGTTTACGGCAAAGGTTATTTTATGCGCTTCTCACTTCCCGTTGGTTACACCGGCGGCGAGCGCCGCGTGATGTCCAGCAACCAGGGCGTTGAAGAAATCGATTTAAGCGTGGTGCCGCCCGTAACGACTCTCGCCCAGTGGGATTGCAATACTAATTATCAATTCGTCATCGTCCGTCCCGAGGATAAAGCCGCGGGCCGAGTGTTATGCAATGCCACCGTGGACCGCTTCGCCGATGCCAATCAGCAGGCCGCGTTGGCCGCCATTCGCCGGGTGTTGCGCGTGGAAGATTGGTTTGTGGATTTGACCAATCATTGCGTAATCCCCAAACGCACGGGTGATTTCTGTTACGGCGCGCTCGCCGGCCGGGTCATTCAGTACGGCACCGCCACTTGCCTGAATAGCACGACGACGTTGTGCCCTCACTTTGTGAGTGTTTGTATTCGCCGCTAATCTGCAATACTCTTTGAGGTCATGAGACCTTACGCCATTTTCATTTTCATTTTCATTTTATTCGCGCATCACGCTTCAGCAGAATTGTTTCGCGGGCCGGTATCGAAGGCGTCGGGGGGATCGGGCCGTGCGGGTTTACAGGGAATGGAATCCGCCTTCGTTAATCCCGCATTGATTCCGCTCGAGAAAGCCTCCGAGATGAGCGCTTACTATCATGATGGCTATATCGGTTCGGGCCAGCACCGCAATGGTTGGGCGGTCGGAGTCATCGATGCGGAAAAGGAAGTTTGGTTTCCGGGCGCCGCGCATTACGTGCGGATGCGCGACGGCGGCCGCACGCGCACCGCGACTGAGGGTGAGTTGTGGCATATGGCGGTGGGAAAAAATATTTCCGAGCGCTTAGCGCTGGGCCTCTCGGCGTATCGCCTACAGTACGATGTGGAGGGTGACCGGGAGTACACGCAGTGGAATGGTTCGCTGGGCGGCTTGATACTGATCACCGAATCTCTTGGAGTGGCCTATGTGCTCGACAATCTGGCAAAGCCGGGCAGCGAAGTGCCGCGCGGGCTGCGTGAGGACCTCAAACAGGGCGTGGGTGTTTATGGTTCGGTCGCCGATCTAATAAAAATCCGCGCCGATATTTCGCGGCAGGAGAAGTACAACCCCGATAAAAAGATGACTTACGCCATCGGCATGGAGTCCATGACCAGTCAGTGGATCTTGTTTCGGGCCGGGTTCCAACGGGACGAGCTGGCCGATACGCGTATCTGGGCCGCAGGCTTTGCCTTTAATGGCCCCCGTTTGAAGGTGGACTATTCCATTGAGAAGAACGTGAAAGGCACCGGCGGGGCGGTGCATAGCGTTGACTTGAGGGTACCCTTTTGATAGCTTGCCCGCTTTCCGAGCATTATGGAGATGGATATGGCCTCAAAAACAAAAGTAACTGAATTTCGCCGCAGCCGCAAAAAATCTAAATCGGGCCGCGTGCGCAAAGCGAAGAATCGCAACAAGGGTACGACTAAATCCGCTAAAACTTTATTTGGCGATTAATTTACTCGGCGGCTGCGCTATTTGAGCGCAGCTTCGAGGGCAACGCGGAGGCCACGCCTTTAAGCGTGAAGATCACCGGCTGTTTGGCCCAGCCTTCCTGGCCAGGAATAAACTTATATTTTGCCACAGCTTTCACCGCGGCTTCATCGAGATCC
>JANMVK010000045.1:0-1084 GCA_031392725.1 Pseudobdellovibrionaceae bacterium | reverse complement strand
GCTCATCGAGCAGCAAAATATCGGGTTCCGAAAGTAGCAAGCGGGTCAGAGCGATACGGCGGCGCTCACCACCAGACAAGTTTGTCACCGGCAAATCGCCGTCGGGACAACGGAGAGCTTCCATGGCCATTTCAACCTTGGTGTCGATTTCCCAGCCGTTGGCGGCTTCGATTTTTTCTTGAAGAGCTGCCTGCTTATCGATCAGTTTTTCCATTTTGACCGGATCGAGATCGGGATCGCCGAGCTGCTCGGAAACGGTTTGGAAGTCTTGCAGCACCTGATTGATCTCGCCCAAGCCATCCATCACGTTTTGCTTCGCCGTTTTAGTTTCATCAAGCTTGGGGTCCTGTTCCAAATAGCCGACTTTAAAATCGCGCGCCGGAAAGGCTTCGCCTAAAAATTCGCTATCGGTTCCCGCCATAATTCTAAGCAGCGACGATTTGCCCGCGCCGTTAAGGCCCAGAACGCCGATCTTGGCACCGTAAAAGTAAGAGAGATAGATGTCTTTAAGTACATAACGGTTCGGGGGGTAAACCTTGCTCACACCCTTCATCGTATAAATGATTTCATTTGCCATAGTTCTCAATGTCTAATCGGCACTTTAGCTCTTGTCAAAGGGCTGAGGGTGTTCTTATCCTAATTTGGCTCTATGAAAGAAAAAACACCTGGCCATTTGGGCGTTCAAGATCTCTGCCGCAAGCTAAAAGAGCAATTGGACACTCTGGCCGAAACTATTAAAGTCGATTCCAGCATTTCCGAGGACGAAAAAGTCCGCCGGAAAGAGCTGATGGACCGCTTAAAGCGCCAGCTGGCGGAGCTTTCGATTTAGGGCTACCGACCAATTGATCGACAGCTCGTGCCGGGTGTTTGGATTACCTGCGCTTTTTCTTGGATGTACATCAATTCACCTCAAGATCCAATCAGACCTATTCTAGTGCGGCATTGGACTGGCAATTAATGTCCCTTTGCTGGGGGGCACCACTTGAATACCATATCAAAATTTGATCGAGCTGCGTGTGTGACTTTGCTCACATTTCTAACTCTAACCGCCGGATGTGCGAAGTCCGACAAGCCGGAGACAGAC
>JANMVK010000036.1:0-2906 GCA_031392725.1 Pseudobdellovibrionaceae bacterium | reverse complement strand
TGTTACGGCGCCGCCTGATTGGGAAATACAGCCAGGTCATCCTGGCGGGCGGCGCGATCGGCGTGGTCGCCCCGGCACGGCGACTTTTTATTGCTGGTCACCCTGCGGATATCTCCGTTTGTGCCCTTTGGGCTGATGAACCTGGCCTGTGGGGTGCTGGGCATCTCCCGGCCGCTGTTTATCATGTCGACTTTCGTGGGGATTTTTTTCGATGTCACCGTTTTAGCCAGCGTGGGCGCGTCCCTGCGGGCTGAGGGCTATATCACCGCTCTGTTTTTCCTCCTCCTGGCCGTTTTCATGATGCTGCGATCCTTGTTGTTTAAATCGTCCGCCCGCGTGAGAATTTCATCATGAGGGTGTTGTTTCTTAATCCCCAGCAAGAAATGGGCGGAATTCAATGTCTGTCGGCTTTTTTAAAGCGGGCCGGCCATGACACCGCGTTAGTCAACGATCCCAATCTTCTCGACAATCCGTGGGTGCAGTATCCTCGTGTAGCCAAGCTGCTTGAGGACAACGATCATATCGTCAACCGGGTGCTCAAGCATAAACCGGATTTAATCGCCCTGCCGGTGGTCACCGATGATTACAAGTGGGCGTTAAAATGGGCCCGCCGGATCAAGGCGCGCGCCAATATTCCAATTGTGTTCGGCAACGCGCACGCCACCTTTCATTCACTCGAAGTTTTGAATCAGGACTGTGTCGACTTTGTGGCGCGCGGTGAGGGCGAATGGACTTTGCTTGAACTGGTGGAAGCCCTGGCCGGGCAAAAGCAATTCAAGGATGTGCTCGGGCTTGGCTACAAGGAGCACGGGGTTCCGCATCTCAACAATATGCGCCCGCTGATCGAGGATCTCGACATCCTGCCGTTTCCCGACAAAGACCTCTACTACCAGGAAATGCCTTACCTCAACCATGGTTACACCACCATGAGCGGCCGCGGCTGTCCGTATAAGTGCACATTCTGCGACAACAACACCTCGATGAAGTTGTACGGAAAAGAAGTCGCGAAAAAACAAAAGTGGGCGCGCCGCCACAGTCCGCAGTATGTGGTCGACGAAATTTTATGGGCCAAGAAAACCTACAATATCCGGCACGTGCGCTTTAACGACGAAGATTTCAGTTTTGATAAACGCTGGCTGCGGGAATTTTGTCCGCTGTACAAAGCTCAGGTTGGGATTCCTTACTTCGCTTGGGTTTATCCCAACACCATCGACCAAGAAATGGCGGAGCTGCTCGCCGATAGCGGCTGCGACGCCGTCGAGATGGGCATTCAATCGGGTGCGGAAAAAATACGCCGCGAAGTTTTACACCGGAAAACCGGCGATTCGGAAATTCTCGGAGCGATGAAGGCTCTGCGTGACGCCGGAATCCGCACCACGGTGGATGTCATCATCGGCCTGCCCACTGAAACCAAAGAGGATTTGGATGCCACGGTGGATTTGCTGTCGAAGGCTAAGCCCTGGCACCTTTACGCGTTTTGGCTGCGCTACTATCCGTCCACGGAAATTTTATCCATCGCCAAAGAACGCAAACTGCTGACTCCGGAACAAATTAAAACACTGCAAAACCCGGAACAATCGCGCGGGCATATTTCGGGGGGTACCTCGCTGGAGGAGGATTCACTCTCGCGCAGCTATCATGCCTTTATCGTGCTGCTGCCGTTGATGCCCGTTTTCTTGATCCGGTTTTTTCTTAAGTTTGATTTAATTAAATTTTTTCCCAGCCGCCTAAGTCCGTTTTTGATGGTGAACATCACCAAAATGATCAAGCGTGATAAATACAATGAGTTCCGCGTGCGCGGCTGGCATATGTTGCGGGTTGAAGGCTGGCGGCTGATCAAGCGCCTGATCGAGAAACGTTTGGAGAAACGCGTTGATGATGATGATCTTAATCTTGGCCCTATCCGCGGCGTGGGCCGATAGGTTTCAGGGCCAAACCGAAATGAACGGAATTTCCTACAAAACCTACGCGGGTTTTGAGGACAAATGGAAATTCATTACCGTGCGCTACCGCTCCGACACCAAGGAGCAGCGCTTTGTCTGGGGCAATACTAAGGCGATCGAGACACTCGAGGCCGGCCGCACCGATTATCCGGATGGCGCGGTGTTTGCCAAAATTGGCTTCGCCACAGAAGAGGATCCCGCTTTTAGAAGTTCCCTGGTGCCCAGCGGCTCCAAACGGTACCAGTTTATGTTGCGCGACCAGAAAAAATACCAGGACACCGGCGGCTGGGGTTACGCCCTGTTCGATGGCAATAAGGTCACCTATGAGGGCGATCCCAAGTTGCAAGCGCAAGCTTGCTTCGCCTGCCACCAGCTTGTCACCAATCGGGGACAGGTGTTTTCGGTTCCATTAAAGATTTCCGCGTTTGCCGCTAAGCCGCCGCCGATGCCGGTCACGCCTGATTTCGAAATTGATACGGTGAAATTCACTACTATTTCTAAAAAGAGCCTGGATGCCGATGTGCGGATGCATATACCCGACGTGAAGGAAATCCGTTCGGTGCAGGGAGAATTACGCAAGCACGTGTTCCGCGGCACCATCGATGAAATTCGCCCGACCCTGATCGACGAAGCCCGCCGCACAGGAATGCCCGCCGCTTTGATCAGTGACAAGTCGATTCAGTTCGCCCTAATTTACCAAGACAAAACCGCCCGCAAAGATTGCCCCAAGAATAAAAGTTTTAAATCAGTATTTGCCACTGAGGTTCCGAGTCCGGATGCCGGCGCGCCGGCTTTCAATGTAGTGGCCACCCAAAAACTTTGTCTATAGAACTGGCTCAATAAACTGTGGGCGAAATCCATTGAACTCTTGGCACCGCCGGGAATTTCGCAATTCAGATTCATCGCTGCTACCCGTACATCCATGTACTTGGCGCAGCCGCTTCGCGGACGCATCCGCTCTGC
>JANMVK010000035.1:0-7188 GCA_031392725.1 Pseudobdellovibrionaceae bacterium | reverse complement strand
GGGCAGCACGGTGGCATTCGGCACGGCGCCGAGCAGTGCCGAGAGTGCGGTGACGGCGGTGGCCTCCGACTCGGCGAGGTTGGCCCGGCCGGCCACCACCACGACCTTGCCCGTGCCGAGCTGCTCGACGACGGCCGGGTCGGCGAACGCCTTCGCGATCTCGGTGGGGGCGCCGCCAGGCAGGTGGGTGACGGTGCGCCACGCAGAGGGCGTCATGCCGGTGGCGTGCGCGCCGACCTCGATGATCCGGAGCTGCTGCTGTTCGGCCGCCGCCCGCAGCCGCAGGTACAGCACCGGCAGCTCTTCCTTCAGGTCGGGCGCGAGCAGCACGAGGGTCGCCGCGCCGACGGCGTCGTCGATGGTCGCTCGGGGCAGGCCGAGCAGCGCCGCCGGCAGTCCGTCGCCGAGCTGGGCGTCGCGGTGGCGGATGCCGAGAGCATCGGCGAGGCGCGCCCAGGCGAAGGCGCCCTCGTTGGTGGAACGGGCACCGCCGAGCAGGCCGATCGAACCGGCCGACTCGATGAGCTGCTTCGCGATGCCGAGGGCGCCCGACCACGTGGTGGCCTGGTGACCAGCCTCGGTGCGCACGAGCGGCTCGCCGAGGCAAACCCCTGAATAAGCCACACGCCGGCAAAACCCAGCACCGAACACACCCAATGCAATGGCACCACTTTTTCCCCGAAGAAAATTCCAGCGATCAGCACCGTGAAAATGGGCGAAAGATATTGAATGGTGACCGCCGTCGCCAGCGGCATGACGTGCAGTGAGTAAAAATAAAACGACAGCGCCAGAGTGCCGCACAAGCCACGCATAATTAGAATTTTTTTGTTATTGCCCCAAATCTGCAGGCGCAGACTCTTCACCATAAAATAAGTGATACCCAGGCACGTGATGCCACGCCAAAAGATCAGCTGCTCGAACGGCAAATGTCCGAGCGCTTTAACGATTAAACTGACTATTGAAAAACAAGAAACGGCTGCAAGAATATAGCGGGCACCGGGCGACACCTAGGGGCTGTCGGCCGATTACGCTTTTTTGCCGTACTTTTTGCGGAATTTCTCGGCGCGGCCTTCGGCGTCCACCAAACGTTGTTTGCCGGTGTAGAACGGGTGGCTGGCGCTGGAGATATCAATCTTAACCAGAGGATATTCTTTTCCGTCGGCCCACTTGATGGTTTCTTTGGCCTTGATTGTCGACTTCGTGAGAAGTTCATAATCACAGGAAACATCTTTAAAAACTACGGCTCGGAAATCAGGGTGAAGGTCTTTTTTCATATATCTTTCTCGTGGTTTAACTGGAAACAAGTAACTAGCACCTTGTTGCGGGCTGCGCAAATGAAAAATAGACCTGTGGTTCCGGTGACTTAAGAGCCCTTAGACTTGATGAATAGATGGAAGGAGGGGTTCTGGTCAGCCTTTTCCTTCACCTCAACATTGAATAGGGCGATGGCTTCGGTCTTTTTTCCCGGGTCGACGTTGAACACCACGAGATCGGAGTTCTCCACAATTTGATGGAGACCGCGACCGGCGCCGCCTTTGTTTTCTTTGGCATTAATGTCATTGGCGGTGCCGCCATAATTGGCTTCGAGGTAACGCAGAATCGTGCTGCCCTGGAGCGAACCGAAGGGATCCTGCACACTCACCGCAATCAGCATGCCGTCGGTGGCGAAGCGGACCATGCCTTGCTCTTCCGGCTTCAAATTAAAATCCACGGTGCGCGGCAAATGGTTGTAGAGCGACTTGCCGTCTTTACCAATCGGCGCATCGTAGATCGCGTTCATCAGCATTTCTTCAAGGACGCATTGAATGCGGTCGCGGTTGGCGCGGCGAATTCCAATTTTTTCGAAGTAGCGGGCCACATCGAATAAAATATCCTGGCGCTGTTTGCTGCCGACAATAGGCATGGTTTGCACATCGACGCCCCAGCTGATGTATTTTTCCAGGCCGAAAAAATCCCGCGACAATAATTTGGTAACGGTCGTCACGATATTTTTAACGGTGAAGGTGCGGTCGGAATCATCGCGCGAAACAATGTGCGGTGTGGCTTTTAATGCCTTCAGCGCCGGCAAGTAAGTGGGAATTTGATCGGAGGTCATTAGTACCAATCCGGTCTTGGGATTTTTCTCAGCAGCCAGGTTGGCCAATTCGATATTGGCGGCATCAAACACGATCAAGTCGTACTCGGTGGCTTCAATTTTGGCGCGGCCCTCTTCCACCGATGCGGCGATATCCAACAGCACGCCCGTTCCGCCCAAGGCCATCTTGGCAATCACTTGCTGCTTCTTATTGGTGTCGGCCAGCAAAACTTTTTTGCCTTGGGTGGCTTGTTCCACGGAATACTGCTCAGCCAGCGGGGTAATCAGCGTTTGCACTTCAAACACAGCTTTGCGCAGCTGATCGACCGCCGCATCTTGCGGATGCAGTTTGCGGAAGTCGTCCAAATAACCTTTGAGCGGAAGCAATTGCTGCTCCTGCATTTCGCTGAGTTTTTGAAAGACCACGCGTTTGGTGTTAAGCAGGTCTTCCATTTTATTTTTGCCGGCTTGCAGCTCGGTGTTCTGCTGCTCGAGCTTTTGCGTGCGCTCCTCAACCTTGAACTCGAGGTTCTGGTTGATTTCCTTCAACTCACTTTGCGCGGCGGTGAGATTGATGGTGAGCTCCTCAAAGTGCTTGGCCTTTTGATTGGTGCGGTCCAATTTTTCCGCCAGCACGGTTGAGTAAATCCGGAACAGCGTGGACAAATAAAGTTCGCGTTCGGGTCCGGTCACATCGAGGAAAATGCGCGAGTTGATGCGCACCATGGTCACCGGGTCCTCGGATAAAATCGTGGCCACCGAAGGTTTGCCGGTGATGACGCTCATCTCCCCAACCAGATCGCCTTTGTTTTTCAGCACCGACACCCGGCCGCCGTCGACGTAAATGCCGATGTGCCCTTGAATTAAAAAATATAAATGTTCATTGGCTTGGCCCTGGCGGAGAATCTGGGTGTTAGTAGGCAAATCCAAAATTTCTGCGGCCTGCACCAATTGCATGAGTAAATTTTCAGGAAAATTAGCCAGCAGCGGAAAGCTCTGGAAAAGAGCGCGCAATTCCGCCTCGCCCCATGCTAAATTTGTTTGTTTCGGTGCCGCACTCATACCTATGGCTTTTCGACTTATCCTATATAAGGCAACAGGACGACTGGACTCGTTCTGTACTTAGGTCGAGTAAATCCAGTTTATTTTGTTGAGATTCGATGTCAGACTAAAGGTATGCGGCTCATTATCTGTCTCATCATAACCCTGCTGGTGGCGCCTTCGGCGTTTGCTCAACGCGCGAAAATTCGCGGCCGCTTGCCGGCTCAAGAAGCCGATGCTTACAAATTTCAGCCGCCCCCGCCGCCGCCGTTGGATGGCGGAATTGACTATGACGAATTGGACGATGACGGATTTGAAAATGGCGACGATGGTTTTCGTCCGCCTCCGCCGCCTTTGCCTCCGGGCACGCAAGTCGGCGGACCTCCGCCGCCACCGCCCCCTCCCCCGCAAGACATCCGCAATCAAAATGCCGCGTATGTCAGTCAGCCTGGTAAATTTCGTTTCAGAGTGGTGGACGGCGAATATTGGGAAAAGGGCAAGAAGCGCTCACGCGGCCGTCAAATGTACGGGCGAAGCACGGGAAATTAATATTTAGAAAATCTGGACTCAGAACGAATCGCAATGGGATGTATTGTTTAGCTGCATGTTCAGTAAGCGCAACCTTGAATATAATAGTGGCTTCTCTTTAGTTGGAAGTCTGTCGGCGATTGCAATTGCATCCGTTGCAGCGACGGCCATTACTACCCTGCTCTATAGTGCGCAACGCGAGACCAAGTCGGTAGCCCAGAAACTTGAAATCTTGCAGCTCCAGCAAGTCCTTATTTCGGATCTGGCAAGTAGCACTGTGTGTGGCTGCAATTTTGACCCCACCAAAAACACCGGCAACCCAGCGTTGAATTTTGATTTAAGCAATCCTGCGACGGCTTCGATTAATATGCCCAACTTGTATTCCAGTTGTGTGGGCGGGGTTCCATCCAACCCAACTGTGATCGCAGGACAATTGCTCCCCGGCACTCAGGGTGGATTGCGTGTCCAGGATGCCAGGCTCACCAATATTACGGCGGCGGCCCCGGGAAGTTATCGGGGAGAGTTCATTGTGAATTTTGAGGCCTCAGCGATGGTCATCGCACGCCAGCCGGCCAAGGTAGTTATCAATTTTTCCGCTGACGTCACTAACCCCGCGCTGGCCAAGATCACCAATTGTTCTAGCGGCGCCATGGCCGGAGGAGGGGCAGGCACCTCCGGGACTTGTGCCTACGTAATCTGCGCGCTTACGGGACCATGCACCTGTCCCGCTGGTTCAAAGATGTTGGCATGCATAACTGCCGTTGCTGACATGGGATCGGGCAACGGCGGCACATATTCAAGAGGATCTGGGAATGTCTCATTTACAAACAACCCTATTGATTCAAACGGGAACTGTATTACGCCATGGAACCAGTCGTACGCAATGTGTTGCAACTAGTTCTAATTCTGTCGACGACCTGAAGCAACCATACTGGCTTTGATCGTTCCACCCGACGAAGCCGTACCGCCGGATGACGGCAGCGTTGACCCACTCAGCGGGCCTCCAGCATGACTGGGAGAATCCTTTGGCGCTTCGCCCTTCAAATATTCTTCCTGGCTGTAATCGTCGACCTGAATCGCATCCCAGCGCAAGCGCTCGGCTTCCGCGATCAACTGCTGCTCTTGATTGGTAATCACGCCGGCTTTCAATGCATCGTCGATTAAAGTGGCTGATTTCTTTTTTAATTTTTTCGCGATCACGGCGGCGCGGATTTTTTTGTCGACCGCCTCCGCCTGGCGAATCATTTTATACGCGTGTTCCAAGCGGGCCACGGATTCTCCCACCTTAGTGGGCATGTACATGCCCTGGGTCAAACGGTCGCGCTGCGATTCACTGGTCAGTAGAGCGTTGGCCACGCGGTGAGTGAGGCGGTCGGTGGGCGCGAGTCCCACAAAGTTCAAGCGTGACCACCAGCGGATCGGGCCCTTAAAAAACCAATAAATGCCCGGGACATCCATGTTGCCGAAAATTCCGTCGAAGGCGTCCTGAATTTTTTGGAACGCCATGGCCATACAGAAATCAAGGAACATTTTGTCTTCTTTGATGCGGCCCTCATGTTCAAAGCGCTTGATCACTGCGGTGGCGATAAACATCCAAGACAAGACATCGGCGAAGCGGCCCGTGAGTTTTTCCTTCACTTTCAATTTGCCGCCGAGCAGGCCCATGGAAATATCGGTCATGATAGCGAAGGTCGCCGAGATCCACGCCAGTTTTTGTAAGTAACGGCGCGAAGGTCCGCCCACCGGTGTCCACACCAGACGCGCGCGGGTCACGCTTAACACAACCGAGCGGACCAGATTGCGCACCACGTGGCCCATATGTCCCCAAAACGCTTCGTCGAAAGATTTAAGATCGCCTTTTTCAACCGCGTTCACTTCTTTAAAGGCATACGGATGCGCGCGCAAAGCGCCCTGGCCGAAAATCATCAAAGTGCGAGTGAGAATATTGGCGCCTTCAACCGTGATTCCGATGGGCATTCCAATATAAGTGATGGCTAAAGTATTGCGCGGGCCCATCGAAATTGCGGCTCCACCCAAAACATCCATGGCGTCGTTTAAAGCGGCACGGCCCAGTTCAGTGGCGTTGAATTTCGCGATGGCGGTCACCACCGGCGGTGAAATGTGCTGATCGAGCGCGCTCAGTACATATTTGCGCAAACCCTCGAGTAAATACGCGGTGCCGGCGATGCGGGCCAGCGGTTCTTCCACACCTTCAAATTTACCAATGGGCATACCAAATTGTTTACGAATGTAGGCATGATCGCCTGCCACGCGCGCGGCGAGCTTGCTGCCGCCGGCCGATTGACCGGGCAGAGATATTCCGCGGCCCGCGCCCAAACATTCCATCAACATCTGCCAGCCTTGGCCGGATCCGGCCAAGCCGCCGATGTTTCCCTCATCGGCCTTCATCACCACGTCGTGGCCTTCGGTGGGACAGTTGTGAAATGGAATTCCCAGTGGATCATGGCGGCGGCCGATGACCACGCCAGCTAAATTACTTGGAATCAAGGCACAGGTAATTCCCAAATCTTCGCCCTTACCGAGCAAATTGTCGGGATCTCTCAGGCGGAACGCCAAACCGATCAATGTGGAAATCGCCGCTAACGTGATCCAGCGTTTGCGCCAATTCACTCTCATATAGATTTGGCCGTCTTCACCTTTGAACAACACGGCCTCGGAGGTGATCGAACCGGCGTCGCTGCCGGCGTTGGGCTCGGTCAAACCAAAACAGGGAATCTCATCGCCATTCGCTAAACGCGGCAGATATTTTTTCTTCTGTGAGTCGGTTCCATAGCGGACCAATAACTCCGCCGGGCCCAACGAGTTGGGCACCATCACATATATAGTCGCGCCGATGGAGCGCGAAGACAGTTTCTGGATCACAGCACTGTGCGCGGAGTGAGAAAACCCGCGGCCACCGAATTCTTTGGGAATAATCATGCCCAAGAATCCTTTGCGTCGAATAAATTCAAATACTTCAGGCGGCATCACTTTGGTGCGGTAGAATTTATAGTCATCAATCATGCCGCACAGGGTTTCGCACTCGTTGTCTAAAAAGTTTTGCTCTTCTTGGCTCAACTCATGATACGGCTGCGCCAGCATTTTTTTGAAATTGGGATGGCCGGAAAATAATTCCGCTTCCATCCACACCACTCCGGCTTCCAGCGCCACGCGCTCCGTGGGCGAGATGTGCGGAATCAATTTGAGCGCCTGCATAGTCTTCATAATCATGTTGGAAACCAACACGGCCCGGACCGGCGGAATCAAGAACACCAACGACACCGCAATCACGGCGATCAACGCCCACAGAGGCGCGCCGAATCCCGCTAAGGCCACAACCGCGAACGCGGTCCATACGATAAGAGGCAGTCCGAAGTACGCGGCGAGAATAAATGCCAGTGCTGTGCCCGCGACACTCGCGACCAAAACGCCTTGCCCAAGAAAAAATCCCGAGACCTGTGACCACAGTTCTGTTACGCCATCCACGGAAACCTCCAAGTGCTGATATCCTTGATATTACGCCCCTTTTTGGACCGTTTCAATCA
>JANMVK010000805.1:0-2802 GCA_031392725.1 Pseudobdellovibrionaceae bacterium | reverse complement strand
GCCCGCCACCACATGGTCGCCCGATTTTAACATTTGCAGAATGATCATGGTGGCCGAAAGGCCCGAAGCAAACGCAAAACCGTGAGTGCCGCCTTCAAGCGAAGCCAAGCACGCCTCATAAGCTTTGCGCGTGGGATTGTGGGTGCGCGAATATTCGTAACCTTTATGCACGCCCGGCGAAGACTGAACATAAGTCGAAGTTAAATAAACCGGCGTCATAATCGCGCCCGTGGTGGGATCGGGCTCTTGACCCGCATGAATCGCGCGGGTTTCAAAACCCATTTCGTCCTTTTTCATTCCTTAAACTCTTTTTTGGGATCTTCAAAATGCAGCGCCATTAACACTTGATTGATGCGGGAGATGGGATCGCGCGTATCTTCGATGCCCACGGCCGCCATACATTGAGTGACCACGCTTTCGAGCGGCTCGTCCTTCATCAGTTCATCGACTAATATTTCAAGCACCAGAAGACGTTCGGTTGGCAACTGCATGGAACCCCCCATGTGGCGACTAATGCACAAAGTCGCGATCGTCCATAACAATACGTTGCCCGGGCTGGAGGCGCAAGGCTTTGCGGCCACAAAAGCCGCGTCAGGATTTAGCTTTAGATTTAGGTTTGCATGTAACGTGCTTTGGATGCGGGCAAATGTCTCCCGGCAGACATTGGACAATTTCATATCCTTCAGGGCATATCGATTGCAACCAACCGGCACCGGGCACGAACGAAAGGCACAGATCCACAAATTTGGGATCACACGCTTCACAGTAAAGGGCCAGCGAATCGGGGCCAAGAATGCCAAATCCTGGCGGGCACGTCTTCACGGACTCCCCGTATTCGTTTTTTGCATTGCAGAGCGGAATCCTTTTTTCGTTACATTTTTTTTGTTTTGCAATGCAGGCTTGATCATTAACCGGACAAAAATATTTGGGTTTTTCTTGCGCGGCTACGCCGAGGGTGAATCCAAGAACAATGAAAAAATATTTCATCTGCATGGCTCAAGTGTAGCTCAGTAAAGCCTCATTGTGGTGCTGGTGTATCAATTTGAGACCTGAACAAAGTCGCGATCTCCCATGACGACACGTTGTCCGGGCCGGACTCGCAAGGCTTTGCGGCCGCTGCCATCAGCGTTGACCCACGACAAAATGACATTTTTGGAGGGTGAAAGGGTCACTGTTATCGGAGAATATCCCAGTGTGCGCCCATCCAATTGAATGCGATGCCATTTGAGCGTACGGATCATCAAGGTCGCGAATATAGGTTCCGCATGGTACGTGGGGAGCGCGGCAGACGAGGTTAAGACGCAGGTCATTGTCACGGCCGCCGTTAACAAACTACGCAACCCGCGCGGCGCGCGCCATACGGCCTGAAGAGTTTTGGTGCGGCATTTCCGCGCCCATTGGCTGCGCTTCTGCCACAGATTAATTTTTTTGGCCAATTGCCGCCGGGCTACAGAATCACTTATGTACCCGCGCACACGGCGCTTGAGTGGATCTTGCGCTAAATACTCCGGGGCTTCGCTTTCGCTCAGTTGGCGGCCGCGCAGAAATGATTCAATGGCGCCGAGTGAATATAAGTCGGTGGATAACCCGGGTTGCTGTCCCGCGAGCCGTTCCGGCGCCGCGAATTCGGGAGTGAGGCGCGCTTCCGCGCCGCCGGTGTTGGCCAAACCGAAATCGAGCAGCTTCACTGCGCCTTGATGATCAATCAGAACATTGGCCGGGCTGAGATCGCCGTGGAAAATTCCAAATTTATTTAAGTCCGTCAGTGCGGCTTCAATCTGCGCGAGAATTTCTTTGATATCGCTGTCATCGAGAACGCAACTGCGGCCGAGGTGAGTCAGCGCCACGCCATCGACAAACTCGAGCACCAGCGCCGGCCGTCCGCGCACGCGGTCAAACGACAGGACTTGCACGCAATAGGGTGAGCGGACTTTGCGTAGGGATTCGAATTCATGCTTCCACAGGCTAACCGCCGTCTCGGAATGAAGAACCTTAAGCGCGACGGTCTCACACAGACCGGTTTCCCGGTCACGGCGTAAAGCTTTGAAAACACGGCCTTGCCCGCCCTCGCCTAACAATTCCAAAAATTCGTAGTGAATGCTTCGCGGCCACATTGAGATTGGTTTTTCAATTGTCGCGCCAAGGGGCCTGTGCGCCAGCCTTGTAAGCGGAGAGTTCCAGGGCTTTTTTTACATTGCGCCGGCAGGCGGATGAGAGCAGCCGCAGATCGACTGCGTTCAGTCCGCGTAAACTTTCCGCCGCGATCGCGCAGCGCTGATCAATCCGGTCTTGTATGTGCCGCAACTGATTTTTGTTTTTGTGCAGGCCCCAGCCACTTTCAAGGTGCAATGCCTGATAGCAGGCATAAGGAATAATTTTTTCTCTGAGTTGCACTTGGCACGCCATGCGCGTGATGCGAATTTTGTCGAAGGCGGCCTGGATCTTAGTCACGCTGTCACCGTTCTTCGCCGAATCCATGCGTTTGACCGTGGCTTCAACCAGCGTTTCAGCAACGGAATCTGTCACTGAAAGCCCGCACAACGCCACCAATGCCCACACGAACGTGCTACGGGCCAACTCCCGCAGCAGCGGACCGATCAACAAAATCACAAACGCGGGAAATTGGAACAGCAGCAGCGGCACCAGCGCCTTAAACGGGAGCGTCGCCACATGCATGTCGAGATCGGCGCGGGCGGCGCTGTCGACGTCTTCTTCCAAATGCATCAGCGGCTCGAGAATGGGCTGGCCCTGATGGCCGCGCTCAATCAAATCCCACAATGCCCTCGCATAGTGGCTTGAGAA
>JANMVK010000799.1:0-2910 GCA_031392725.1 Pseudobdellovibrionaceae bacterium | reverse complement strand
TGGTTTGGCCTTGCAATACAACATCGGGGATTGGGGCTTGGTCGCCAATTACCGTCAGGACTCCAACTCTTTCAAAGCACTCGAGACGATTGACGTCAAAGAAACGGTAAAAATCTTTGGCGTGGGTTTGTCCTACCGGTTTTTTCCGTTCAGTGATCCGCTCACTTTTTGGGGTCAAACGCACTTCAAAGTTCTCGGGACCGTGGACATGGTTCAGGCCAAAATCCATTTAGCCGAAGAACTCATTCCGCCACTCGAGGATAACAAAAACACTTTTGGCTACAGCGTTTCCGCGGCCTATTATATGCCGCTGTTCTGGGGATTTTGGGGCCATGGTGGAATGGGATTTGAATCTCGTCCCTACAAATATTCAAAATTAAATGTGAAATATGATAAACCACTCACCACCACGTTCTTAGGAGTCAGTTATGCGTTCTAGCCGGATGCTATTTCAAGTTGCCGCGGTTTCATGGATGATTTTCGCGCTTTGCGCCTGCGACCCGGGCCGAGACCCGCGTGGTGATGAACATCTCATTGGGGAAAAGCTCAAGGATGTGTCATCGATGACGACCGCAAATGGAGAACCCCAGCAGCTGATCGCGATGTTCGACAAAACGGTGGGCCGCGTGCACCAGTTTGATCTCGCGCCCAATATTTTGGTGCGGAGTTTTAAGGTGCTCAATCCCGGAGTGGATCATTACGTGTTGTACGATCAAACCGGAAACTATGTGGTGGATTTCTCGATCAAGCATTTGTCGATCTTCGACAAGTTTAACGAGGCCAACCACAATCCCATCCGTTTTATCGGCACGCCGAAATCGGCGTCGTTTAGGCCCACGCTCGGATTTTTGGTAATGTATGACGACAAAATGTCGGTGGGTGTGTTGAAAATGGATGTGTCGGGCAAAGTGCTCAAATCTAAAGTCTTCGGCGCCGACTTTGGCGGGCCCACAATTTCGGCGGGCGATGTCGACGAGACGGGCCGTTTAATTTTGGCCCTAAGTAATGGAAAGATCGCCATAGTCGATTTGACCGCTTCATTGAACAACGGTTCGTGGAGTTACACTTTAGTGAACACCACTTTAAATAACTGCGTGTGGCTCTCGCCCATTCGCGGTTTGCCCAATAAGGTTTTTGTCCAGCAGGAAGACCGGATGTCGATCGTGGATTTAGTGGCGCAGACGTCGACCGATGGTCCCTTGATCAGCCGCAAGAGCGTGATGTATTACGGCAAGCAGCCCGACGGCCATATTGTTTATGAGAGCACCAGCGATTCATCGTTGATGCACATCGCCTATGTGAATGCCGGCGTGATTGCCACCAAACAAGTCAGCTTCGCGCCGCGGGCTATTCTCAACTCGCGTTTGGACCTGGCGAATAATTCGTGGACCATGATTTCGGCAAAATCCTCCAGTTATGACTACCGCACCGGAAAAACCAACTACACCAACCGCGCGGTAACCAGATGGACATTCACCTCAAATGAATTTGTCGGTATCCTCGATGAGAAACTTTCCGACAAAGCGACTTTTGAAGTCAACGCGGACCGCTTGTTCGAACTGTTGCCGGTGAAGATGGGTTGGGCAACCAATTATAACTTGAACAACGGCACCCAGCGGCCCTTAAAATATTTCAATATGCCGTTTATCGAATAAATTCCTCCGGAAGGCGGCCAAGGCGTCCGCTTTCCAAATCCGCATAATCAGAGTTTGGCAGACGTGAGGGATTTCAACTACCAGGTGCCTCCACCTACCTCCACCTCCGCATCATGTGTATGACAAATGCCAGGCATAAGTATGACACATGATCGCGAGTCGTCTTTGGGCTGCTGTGGACGCTGGCTTAGCTTTACATTCCGTTGCTGATTTGTTTCACTTCACGAATATGGCGAAAAAGATTGAAAAAATCGGTAAGGTCTCATCGGCCTCAGTAAAAAAAGGCAGCGGCCGCGATTGGGGCGAATGGATTTCACTTCTCAACACGGCTGGCGCCCCACATATGTCTCATCAGGACATTGTGAGATTGCTCAAAACAAAATTTAAATTAACTCCCTGGTGGCAGCAGGGTGTGACTCTTGGATTTGAGTTGCACATTGGCCGGCGGATTGAGGGGCAAAGTCTGAACGGCCAGTTCAATGGCATGGCTTCACGCACGCTGCCGCTTTCGCAGAAAAAATTATGGAAATTTCTGACTTCCGTAGAGGGGCAGCAACTTTGGCTTAAGCCACTTTCGCCGCTCAAATTCAAACCCAAAAACGTTTATGAAGCCGACGGTGGAATTTTCGGCGAGCTGCGCACCATGAAGGCTCCCGAGCGGGCGCGGCTGACCTGGCAGGATACCGAATGGGACAAGCCCTCGGTGTTGAACATTATGGTCATCCCGCGGGCGGGGGAGAAGGCCATCCTGGTTTTTCAGCATGACGCGCTCAAAGACGGGCGCCTTAGACTGCAAATGAAAGACCATTGGAAGCGCGTGCTGGATAATATGATGGCGCATTTTAGGGGTGCGCCTGTACCTTAAGCGACTATTTGTAAGCTAAAAACAAATGGACTGATTTAAATTTAGTGGGAATATCTCTCTTATCCGGGGGGATATCATGAATCGCACGCTTGTCGCAGCCGCATTTCTATTCACACAACTTTTTTCCGCTCAGGCCATGGCTTGCAGTTCCTTTGGGGGCTCAACACCGGCGTTCCAGCTGATGGGCAAGAGTTATGATTTTCAACTCAGCCACGGCATCGCGCTGATCAATAAACGTCACGTGAAAAAGGTGGCGCTGGTCGGACCGCGCGACACCGCCGCGCAGTGGACGTCGAAGTACGGATCGCTCACATACACTCAATTCGGCCGCGATTTTCCCATCAGCGGGCTTAACGAAAAAGGCTTAGCCATCGAAATATTGTGGGACTT